>JBARCC010000632.1:0-10822 GCA_049793635.1 Maribacter sp.
GTCATCAGGTCATTGCCTTTAATATCGGTGTGGTACCGGGCGGCTTGCGGACAATAACCGCAGTCTTCCGGGCATCCTCCCGTTTTTATCGATAGCAACGTCGATACTTGAACGGTGTTGGGGTCATGGTGCTTTCGATGAACGGTGGCCGCGTTGTACAGCAGCTCCATCAACGGGGTATTGTATATTTCTAAGATTTCTTCTTTGGTCCAGTTATGTCTTGCTTCGCTCATAAAATCATACGCTTTCTGTTTCCAAAAATAGGGGAATTCTAGTTCATATCTTAGTAATGGGTTTTTTAAAATCGGTTCGATGCCGATTATTTATCTTCCTTTTTCTTAGTGGAATTCCCTGCTTTGCCGTCTTCTTCCATCGTTTCACCGGCAATATCCTTGCCTTTCAAATACTCCGGTAATTGCATACCGGCCATATTGAACATTTCCTGTAGTGGTGGGACGGATTTATACATTCCGGAAATAAAATTGGCGGTAGAACTTTTTCCGTCCGCTCCTTTGGCTCCAGAATCCCAAACGGTTACCTTATCGATTTTAATATTCTTAATGGCTTCTGCCTGTGTCCGTACCAATTCTGGAAGTTTGTCGGCAATTAACAGCAATACTGCGTCCTTAGGGTTGTTCCCTGCCGCTTTTACGATTTCATCAAGACCTTGGGCTTGTTTGGTAAGTACTTCCAAAAGTCCCTGCGCCTCTGCCTGGGCTTTGAACAAGATGGCATCAGCTTCACCTTTTGCCCTTCTTCTGATCTGCTCCGCCTCTGCTTCGGAATCGATTTCCACTTTCTTCTTATCGATTTCCGCAGGCACTATGATGTCGGCCATCTGTGAGCTTCGCACCCGTTCGGCCCTCGCCAATTCCGCATCACGCTCCGCTGCATAGGATTCCTCCAAAGCTTTAGCAGACTGTACCTTTTCCGCTGCTATAGCGGTACGTTCTGCTTCGGCTTCCCGCTGTCTTCTCAACGAATCGGAATTTGCCACGTTGATCTTGGCAATGTTCTCCCCTTCTACCGCTTGGGCGTTGGCGGCCGCCACTTGTGTACGTTCATCCTGTACCGCATTTGCCTCGCCGATAGATCCATCCCTGTTTTTTTCCGCAACCGATTTACGGGCCGCATTAATTGCGTGCGCCGCCGCTTCTTTACCCAATGCTTCAATATAACCGGACTCGTCAACGATATCGGTAATATTGACGTTTATCAATTTAAGACCGACTTTCTTTAGTTCCGACTCGACACTTTGGGAGATATTGGTCAAAAACTTATCCCTGTCCGAATTAATTTCCTCTATATCCATAGAAGCTACCACTAGCCGTAACTGACCAAAAATAATTTCCTTGGCCAAATCCTGTACCTCCTGCATTCCTTGACCCAACAGACGTTCGGCAGCATTTTGCATGATTCCCGGCTCTGTGGATATCCCGATCGTAAATCTAGAAGGTACATTCACCCTAATATTCTGCTTGCTCAAGGCATTCACAAGGTTAACTTCAATAGAGATCGGGGTGAGGTCCAAATACTCATAATCTTGAATTACAGGCCAAATGAAAGCGGCCCCACCATGAATACACCTCGCTGAATTTCCTGTACCTACCTTGCCATATACCACAAGGATACGATCCGAGGGACATCGTTTATACCTTCTGATGAACGATATAATAATGATAAAGAAAAAGAGAATGGCAAAACCAATAGCGATCAATGAGGCGCCACCTCCTAGTTGTAAGGGTAAAAGCATAGGGTTATTTATTTAGTAGTTCAACAATTAAAATTCCGTTCGCGGTAATTTCTTTAACACGCACCACATCACTTTGTGTAAGGTCTTTAGGTTCATCCGTTAAAGCCTCCAATTCCCGCAAGGTTCCTTGTACATTGATGCTCACCTTACCGATTCGAGATCTGTTCGCACCAATGGTAAGGTATACCTCTCCGATTTGGTCAAGTGCATTTTTCAGCTTAAGGGTACCACTGCTCTGTAATTTTGCCAAATAATAGAACAATGCGGCCATGGCGGTCATCATCAATAAACCACAAATTACCGATATGATTACCGTTAACCCTTGTGGGAGTCCATTTTGTAGGCAGGCAATACCGGTCCATCCAAAAATGGTGAAAAAGCCGGTCAAATTCTTAAGGCTTAAAAACTGGAAACCGATTCCGCTATCTCCCTCAATTTCAGCGTCGACATCGCCTCCGAGATCATCCGCATCACCTCCAAGCAAGGTCATGATCAATAAAACCGCCATGAATACCGAAGCCACCAATGCAACCCCCCAATATACTTTTTCAAAAATAGACAGTGCATTAAACCAGGTTTCCATGATATGTGTTATTTAGTTGGTCGTTGAAAGATACTATTTAACGCGAATTTTAGACCCCGCCCGATAAAATTTAATTCTTGGCCACCAAAATACTTACCGCATTTCCACCGAAACCTACCGCATTCACCAGTATTTTTTTCACCTCTTTTTGAACCGAATCATTTTTCAAATACGGCACCGTTATGACTTTATTATACTTGAGCATCAGCAATGCCAATTCTAAGTTGAACATGCCAGATGCTGCAAACGTATGCCCAAGTTTCCATTTGTTGGTAGTAAGTAACGGCGTTTTGTCACCAAATATTTTTTGGATCGCACGAAATTCTGAAGAATCCCCCTTTAGGGTACCTGGGGCATGCATCACGATTACATCGATTTCAGAAGGTTCCAAACCTCCCAATGCCATTTTCATCGATTTTTGAAAACAAATCGCATCCGTCGAAATAGAGGTATTATGGACCAAGGGTTCGGTAGCGTACCCAACCCCTTCTATGACCCCTAAAGCGTTGTCCGCAATGCCCTTCTCCAAACACACAACGGCAGCGCCTTCACCCAAAATCATCGTGTTTTCAGTTTTGTTCAGGTTCAGTGCTTGGCAAGGGTAGCTTCGGCGTAGCCTGTATTGAGCGGCGTCGAAAGGCTCAGCTACCGATTGGATTAGCTTATCTTCAGCGGAGTCGATAGGCCCAGTCACTTTAGCGTAAATTTTTAAAGCCTTCATTTGTGCGATGGTGAAATCCGTTAGAGGGGCTTCACTACCGCCCACCAAAAATTTATCTGCCATTCCGCTCGTTATCCATGCGATACCATTTAAAACGGAATGTAACCCGGTGGAGCACGTAATGGAATGTGATATGTTCGGACCTTTTGTCCCTAGATCGTGGGCTACCCAAGAGGAAATGTTTCCCAGTGTAGTGGTAGGGGAACTTAAAGTAGATGCTTTCCCACTTGATAAAAACTCCTTATGGTATTGCTCGAACAATGCCGTAGCGCCTCTAGATGACCCTATATTGATGCCAAAATTATCCCCAGTTTTCCATCCAGAAGCTTCCATAGCCTTACGTGCGGCATACAGGGCGAAAAGCACCGTTGCGTCAAGCCTTTTGTACTGGTTATCCGAATTTTTGATCCGGGCTATTTCTTCCCTACTTCTATCGGAAAATTGGGCAACCCAAACTTCTTCCCCACAACTATGCATCTTTGAAAAACAATGGTCTTCATTTTGATAGGCCTTCCAAATCCCCTCCAAAGAATGACCTAATGGAGAAATCGAAGCCAAACCGGTAATGGATACTTTTTCTTTTAACATGTGGTTCAGATGGTTTCCAAAACAGCTTCGATGGCATCATACATGTGTTGAAGCTGTACATCGGTAATTACAAAAGGTGGAAGCAGGTACACGGTGTTTCCTAACGGACGCAGCACCACACCTCTTTCCATAAAAAATTGGTAGAGCTTGTCGCGCAAATTACCATAACGTTCCATTTTTATGTTCAAGTCTACCGCTAAAATTACCCCCATGCATCGTACCTCTGAGATTTTCAAACTGCCTTGTACCCTGGTTTTGAACTTTTTATGTTCCTCTTCGATATACCTTCTTCTTTCTAGGATTTCGGGAGAACCTAAGAGTTCTATTCCCGCTAGAGCTGCTGCACAACCAATGGGGTGTGCGCTGAAGGTGTGGGCATGGAAAAACCCTTTGGCTACCTCATCGCTCAGAAATCGATTAAAAATGGTTTGGGTACACGTTGTAATGCTCAAGGGGAACATGCCCGCTGTAAGCGCTTTGCTCAAACACATGATATCCGGCAGATGTAAAAGGTATTCGGAAGCAAAATTTTTGCCCGTTTTCCCAAAACCGGTCATGATTTCATCTGCAATACACAGTACCTCCTTTTTTTGACAGCATTGTATCAAGGCATCCAGCCCTTTCGCGGAATGGAATTTCATACCGGCGGCACCTTGTACGAGCGGTTCAAATATGAACGCGGCGCAAGAATGGGTGTCCAATATATCGTTCAACAATTTCAAAACGGCATCTATATTATGTTCCTGCGGTACCGGTATCCGTTTTACCTTTAATAAAAAATCTTCGAACGGACCATTGTAGGAAGAAAGGCCCGATGCACTCATCGCACCAAAGGTATCGCCATGAAACCCATCCTGGAAAGCGATGAGCGTATCCCGCTTTTCCCCTTTGTTATGATGGTATTGCAGCGCCATTTTAATAGCGGCTTCCACCGCCGTTGAACCGTTATCGTTGAAAAATAGTTTTGCCTGATTTTTCGGGAGAATTTTCATTAGGCGTTCTGAAAGCCGAACCGCCGGGGCGTGGGTAAATCCGCTGAACAAAACAAAATCCAACTGCCTCATTTGAACCGTCATGGCCTCTATAATCGTGTCATTACAGTGCCCGTACATCGCCGTATACCATGATGCGATGCCATCGATATACTCTTTCCCGTCCTCACCATACAAAATGGCTCCTTTTGCCTTGACGATACCTTTGATTTCCCTTTTGTGCTTATGCTGGGTCAAAGGGTGCCACAGGTATTTTGCGTCTCTTTCAGAAAGATTTTCTAAGCTCATGGGAATATTAGGCTTCATCATTTTATCTATCTTGCAAAGATCGGGAATAAATCTGCAAGAAAAAGATGCTACTCAAAAGAATCAAGAACCAACTTACCCATCCATCCCAGATTCAAGCCCACATCGTTTTCCTATCTCTTTTCCTACTAACGTTCTTAATTCGGTTTCCTTTTTTCTTTAGGGACTATATTGATCGCGATGAAAGCACGTTTATTCTTTTAGGCCAATCATGGGTAGATGGGTTTTTACCCTATACCCAATTATGGGACTTAAAACCTCCACTCACGTTTGCTTTCTTTGCCATACTCATTTCAATTTTTGGGAAAAGCTTTATCGCCATTAGAATGGCAGGCGTAGTCTTAGTAGGTATTACCGCTTTCTTTACCTATAAAACAGGTACGCTTATCACAACCAAGAAAACATCCTTCTACACCGCGGTGGCCTGCGTTATTCTATTGAGCCTATTCGGTAGTTTGCAAGGTGTGATGTCCGAACATATATGCATGGCGTTTTTTATGCCATCCATCTATCTTCTTTCTACGAAACCAACAGCTTTTCGGTTTTTCATTGCAGGGGTTTTAATGGGGATAACGGTAATGATAAAACTGAACATGGCTTTCCCTATTCTTTTTGTAGGATTGTATCTAAGCTTCATTTCATTCAAAAAAGGAACTTCAGTTAAAGTGTTGTACGTACTACTTTTTGGAATCGGGGTATTGATGGTGATTTCTGCCACGATGCTACCCTATTACCAAACGGACCAATTTCAAATTTGGTGGGATTCGGTAATTTCAGCTCCTTTAGAATATACTGAAGTGCGTAGATATCCTTTTGCGAAACTGGCGCCTTTCTTTATTTTAGTCGGTAGTTTTTTAGTATACGCTTGGAAAAAAAAGAAACTCGATTTCAATAACACTATAATTCAATTAGTAACGGTTACGGTAATCGGCGTTTTATTTTCTTTCTTTAAAGGGGGTCGCATTAATGGTCATTATCTCATACAATTACATCCCTTACTGCTGCTATTGGTATCCGTAGTTTTATCCGAGACCTCTTTTACGCGTTCTTGGAACATTCCAAAATATGCAGCGTTCATTCTTTTACTTATACCTGCCGAAAGCTATTTGGAATATGTAAACATTGTTAAAAATAAAATTGTCTACGGCACATTCTTTAATGGAGAGGGAATATCGATTCCTACGTATATAAGAGCACACAAATTGGATACGAAGAATATCCTTTTTTTTGAATACCATATTGCTTATTGGAGGTTGAACACCCTGCCACCAACAACTGCATCCACGCATCCTAGCACCTTATGTAGAGATGAACTTTATCCTTTCTTCCATAATCCAAGAAAGACCTCGTTGAAAGAATTGGCCTATATCATGAACACGCTACAACCTAAGACCGTGGTCATACGAAAAGGCAAACGTATTTTCGACAAAAAGGAAATTGAAGAAAACGAGTATATGGATGCCTACTTAGAAGCCCATTACACGCTACTTGCGACGGTCGAAAACGGGCAAATTTTACAGCGCCTAGAGTGATTCTAAAATACCGTCGAACCTTTCCGCATACTTTCTAATGGTCTGTTTGTCAAACTTTTCTTCTTCCTCTATACGGCCTATCAAAGAGACACCTGTCTTGTGGAGAATAATATTCTCTGTATGTGGATTGGGATTGCCACTGAATAAAACCGACACATCATATCCCTTCTGCTGTAACCAATAAACCGTTAATAAAGTGTGGTTGATACTGCCTAAATAATGTCTGGAAACTACAACTACCTTGTAATTCGGCATGATGATGTCGAACATGGTGTCCTCTTCGTTCAACGGCACCAATAGGCCGCCCGCACCCTCTATTACCAAATGGTTATCCGTTTCCGGTTCGTTGATGTGAAACCGGTCGATACGCACGCCATCAATTTCTGCGGCGGCATGTGGACTCATGGGAGATTTTAATTCATAACTGCTGGGGTGAATGGTCGTCTTTTCGTTCGTAATGAGACTGCGCACCCGGTCACTATCGTTATGATCTAGCTCACCCGCCTGAACCGGTTTCCAATAATCTGCTTGTAAGGCTTCAACGAAAATTGCCGAAGCGATTGTTTTTCCAACATCTGTAGAAATTCCGGTAACAAAAATGGTCTGCATTGCTCTTTTACTTTGGTTTTGTGATAATACCACAATTTAAACACTTATATTTTCTTTTCTCGAAAAAAGGGAAAAGTTTATAAAAAATACCCTCTTTATTGTAATACGGTTCGGAAGTACTTGCCTTGCAATTCGGGCATCGTATCGGATTTCCGTCATTATCGATGGCATACGCCCTAATTTCATTATAGATCGCTATTGCCCGTTCCTTATCCCTGGTATACACCTGTAGCTTTACGCCCCCGATGGCGTTACTGATCAAAGGGTCGGAATTCAGGGTATTTTCATCCCTCAGAAAAACGGGTATACCCTCAGACTCCAATTTGCCTTTTACAATCTGTACGTCGGCCACATATTCAAAGGAAGCCAGCTGATAAAATGTATTTTCGATGTTCATTTATAGATGGTTAACCAGCAAGTTAATCAATAGGCCTATTTCTTCCTTTGAATTATAGCTATGTATACAAAACCGTAATCGTTCCTTGCCCTCAGGTACCGTGGGGGCGCAGATTGCTTTTACATTAAATCCCTTGTCCCGCAATTTTTTTGAAACGGACTTCGCTTTTTTTGCCCCTGGAACCATACAGGATTGTATCGGCGTTTCATTGACGATGAAATGGGAACTCACTTTGTGAGCGATTAGTTGTGCGTTGAAAAAACCAATATTCTCCTTGAGCTTTTTTGTATGCTCCAAACCGGACTCCCGAAAGTAGGAGTGTGCGGTGATAATCGTGGCTAAGGTATGTGGTGGTAATGCCGTTGTATATATCAAGGATTTGGCAAAATTGACCAAATATTCTTTTAAAGCGGTGGACCCCAAAATTGCGGCACCATGGCAACCAAAAGCTTTTCCAAAAGTAACGGTTCTTGCGAAAACATCTTTTTCAAGCCCCAGTGCGGGCACCATACCTTCCCCATTGGTCCCAAAAATACCGACAGCATGCGCTTCGTCCACTACCAAATGATAACCATTCTTCGTAGTGATCTTAACCAGATCGGTAAGATTTGGGCTATCGCCATCCATGGAAAATACGCTTTCTGTGACCACATAGATCTCCCCTTGCTCCCCATCTTCCGTTTTGGCCGTAATCGTTTGAATACGCTCCTCTAGGTTGGCTAGGTTGTTATGGGCAAAGCTATACCCCTTTGCGTTGCTCATGCGTATGCCTTCGCGAATACTGGCATGAACATATTCATCATAGAACATAAAATCGCCACGTTGCGGGACGGCACTAAAAAACCCCATGTTTGCATCGTATCCCGAATTAAAGACCAAGGTTGCTTCGGTCTTGTAGAACGTATTCAATTCCGCTTCAAGACGGCCGTACAATTTATGGTTCCCCGATAACAAACGAGATCCTGCAGAACCATTTGAAGCGATGCCTTCCTTTAGGAGCAATTGAAAGGTTTTTGAAAACAAATGCTCATCGGTTGCAAAACCAAGGTAATCATTGGATAAAAAATCGATTGATCCGTCAAAAGACGATAGGCTCCTAAGCGTATCATCCTCTTTACGACGATCCATCATTTTAACAAGTTTTTGGGGAATTTGGCTCATTTGACAAAAATAACTTTTCTCTCAAACGATATCTAAATTATTATCGATTTGACAACTTAATTTCTACGGCAACTAGAATACATCCAAAAAATAGGAATTATTCCTAATTACCCGTAACAAATCCGGCCTACCGTTGTGAATATGAAACACTTAACTCTTCATATTAATCATAATATCGTGATAAAATAAGTATCGCCCTGCATCATTCTGAAGATAAAAATTAACTTTGCCCCCGTTTTTGAAAAACGCTTTGAACCCCGAATATCAAACGAATTAGTGTATAAAAACCCCCATGATTAAAAATAACGATAGATTACATGACTTGGAATCTTATGATTTGATCGATACGTTGCCTGAGTCCATATACGACGACATCACCCAATTGGCAGCGGCCATTTGTTCGACACCTATCAGTTTGATTTCTTTGATAAATGATAAAAAACAATTCTTTAAATCCCATTATGGTTTAGAAATCAGTGAAACCCCGTTAGACGATTCGTTCTGTAAGTATGTAGTGGAAGAAGATACTGAACTATTGATTGTGGAAGATGCAAGCAAAGACGAACGGTTCTCTAATAACAGATTGGTTTCTGGCGCTCCACATATTTCGTTCTATGCCGGTGTACCGCTGACTTCACCCAAAGGATTACCTCTCGGAACCTTATGTGTGGTCGATAACAAACCTAAAAAAATTACCCAGGGTGAAATTGATGCGTTAAAAACCTTGGCGAAACAAGTAGTTCAATTATTTGAATTACGGAAAGCCACAAAAGAGATAGCGAAGAAGAACAAAGCATTGGAAAAAATAATGCGCTACTCCCTAGATATCATTTGCACAATCGATAAAGAGGGACACTTTTTAGAAATGAACACCGCCTCGAAAAAAACATGGGGATACCTTCCCGAAGAATTGATCGGGAAAAAATACATTGATTTTGTGCACTTCGATGATGTGGAAGCGACCAAAAAATCGGCCAACACGATTTTTGATGATCACATCGTGATGAATTTTGAAAATAGATACCTCCATAAAAATGGCTCTATCGTATCTATGCTATGGTCGGCCAATTGCGGAGAAAAGGATGGGGTATTGTACTGTGTGGCCAAGGATATCACGGCGACAAAAGAAGCAAACGAAAAGCTACAACAAAGCGAACGCCGTTTTAAAACACTGATCCAAGAAGGTAGTGATCTCATCGGCATCTTAGATTCGGAAGCGAACTATTCGTATGTGAGCCCTACTTCTTTAAAGGTGCTGCACACAAGCCCCGAAGAATTTATTGGAACCAACGCACTGGATTACATACACCCGGAAGACCAAGAATCGGTTTATGCCCAATTTGAAAAAATCCTGGAAAATTCCCAAATACGTATCGAACCCTTTCGGTTTAAAAATAAAGAAGGGGAATGGAGATGGGTAGAGACCATTATCACCAACCAATTGAACGAGCCTTCGATCAACGGAATTGTTGCCAATTCTAGGGATATTACAGATCGCAAAATGTACTTGAGTGCCATCGAGGAACAAAATGAAAAATTGAAAGAAATCGCATGGACCCAATCCCATATTGTTCGTGCTCCGGTCGCCAGGTTAATGGGCCTTATCGATCTGATGAAAGAGCAACACCTTGCGCGACATGAAAAAGAGGGCATTTTGAGCTTTATCATGGAGTCTGCCGAGGAAATTGATTCGGTGATCAAAAACGTAGTGGAAAATGCAGCGTATGCGATAAACAAAACAACCCCAAATGACTTATAAGTTGATACTGATCGAAGATGACCCAATATTCACATTCTTATTGGAAAAGGCGATCAAAAAAGCAAATCTTAACGGGCGTACGACCGCCTTTACGAATGGTTCTACGGCCATCGAATTTTTAAAAAAGGATTACAACGAAGAAGAAAACTTTGTGTTGTTCCTCGATTTAAACATGCCCCTCATGAATGGGTGGCAATTTATGGAACTTTTCAAAACCTTTGCCGATCCGGCGAACTGCTCGGTATTTATTTTGACCTCCTCTAAAAATCAGATGGATATTGATATTTTGATGGAAAATCCGTTGGTCGCCGACTTTATCAGTAAGCCGATTAGTGAGCTTACCATGGAAAAAATTAAGGAAATGATCGATGCGAAATTTGGGGGTTGAGTTATTGAAATATAGTAACAAATCAGCCTCTTT
>JBARCC010000633.1:0-3364 GCA_049793635.1 Maribacter sp.
CAAAAAATCAGAAAAAGAATCCGCTAGTTCCCCTTCTTACGCAATACCTGTAATGGCGGACTATTCAACACTCCTTTACTATTGAACAGACCAATGGCCAACACCAAAAGGGTGATGCCGGGCAAGACCACTACGAACGGTATCCATGAAGGCACGAAAGGGGTGCTGAACACAAAGTAGGCCAATAGAAAGCTACTCGCCAGAGAGAGCAGTACCCCTACCCCGCTTCCCAAAACCCCTAAAAATAGATATTCCAAGGCATTGATCTTTAAAATCTGTTTGCTCTGTGCACCCAGGGTACGCAGCAATACACTTTCCCGAATGCGCTGGTACTTGCTATTGCGCACTGAGCCAATCAGTACAATGATTCCAGTGAGGATACTAAAAAAGGCCATAAACGTGATGACCCATGAAATTTTATCCAGAATATTCTCCACCAGCGTCACTACTTGCCTCAAATCGATAATGGATACGTTCGGGAACTTTCGCACCAGTTCTTGCTGCAAATTGGCAGAAGCTTTTTTATCGGGGGCGTTGGTGGTGAGCACATGAAATTGTGGGGCATTTTCCAATACCCCAACAGGGAATACCACTGAAAAATTAAGCTGTAAGCGTGCCCAATCTACCTGCCTTATATTACCCACTACAGTTTCCATGCGTTTCCCTTGTACGTTGAAAACCAACGTATCACCAAGGGTCACCAAGGCATCCTTGGCCACGTTGTCGGAGAGGGAAATGGGGACAGGTCCGTTATTTGGGTTTACTTCTGCAATCCATTCGCCTTCCAACAATTGTTCGGAAGCGATCATGGCATCACGATAGGTCGTCCTAAACTCATGGCTTAGAATCCATTTATTGATACGGGTAGTCGTATCCAATCGAATATCGTTTACGTTGCGGTCCTTTATGCGTTCTAAGCGCATGGTCACGATAGGAATGTTATCGATAACGGGCAGGCCTTTTGGGGTGATGGTATTGGCCACTGCGGAGCGCTGTTCGGTCTGTACGTCGAAAAGAATCAGGTTCGGGCTTTCGGTACCCGATTCAAACGACGTTTTAGCGAGAAGGAAGTCTTTTGTAAAATATAAGGTGCTGATTAAAAAGGTACCGATGCCTATGGCCAAAATAAGCACCAAGGTCTGGTTATTAGGTCGATACAGGTTCAATAAACTTTGCCTCGCCGAAAAACTCCACGATTTTGGAAAATACCTTTTGATCATCCGCATAAAAGCGAGGGACACCCCTGCCAAAATAGCGAACGTAATCAAAATACCCGCAACAAAACTAGCGGCAAAACTCCATCGGCCCAATAACCAATACGCAAACAGAAAAATGAATAATATGATCGACAACAGCGTCCACAGTTGATACGGCCTTGCCTTTTTACCAGTATCCTCCTGCACGCGCAACACCTGTAACGGAGATACGAACCACGTGTTGATCAATGGCGAAAGTGCGAATAGGACCGACATGCATACCCCTAACAACAGTCCCACGACTATGGCTGGGTAGGCGATAGAAATTTCTACCTCAAAAGGTAGAAATCCTTTTAGAATCAAGGGAAACGTTTGCTGTAACAATAATCCGATAATAGTGCCTACAATGCCTCCCAAAAGACCCATCCCGGCAATCTGCAGTAGGAAAATGAAAAAAGTCTGTTTCCTGGTGGCGCCCAAACATTTGAGTACGGCGACCGCCCTTAATTTTTCCTTTATATAAATATGTACCGAACTGGCGATACCCACACAGCCCAATAACAGCGCGATAAACGCCACTAAATTTAAAAAACGCCCTACGTTTTCGTACCGTCTGCCCAATCGTTCACTGGTATCGATGTGCGTATCCATATCGGCATTTTCGGCATCCAGCATAGGGTCGACGTTCTTACCCAGCGCTTCTAGATCGGCATCGGTATTTTTAAAGTAATAGTTATACTCCAAACGGCTGCCTTTTTGCAGCAAGCCACTTTCTTCCATAAACCGGAACGGAACGATGATGGGAGGTGCCGCAGTGGCACCAATTCCTGTGCTTCCGGGCGCGGTAATGAGCGAGCCAATAATGGGGAACGTGGTGGAACCTAGTTTTACGCTATCCCCAATGTTTAGATTGTATTGCAACATTGCGGTCGCATCGACCAAAGCGGCCCCCTGCTGTTGGTATTCCCGTGCGGCACTGGCGGGTTGCGTTTCCAACTCTCCATAAAAGGGAAATCCGCCTTCGATACCTCTCACTTGTACCAATTTCGTTCCCCCATTTTTCACGAAAGCCGCCATGGAAGCGAAATTGACTTCCCGTGCATCGGCACCCCCTATAGAGTCCATCAATTTCGAGACCCTTTCGTTGGCGGGCTGGTTGCTATCGATCAGAAAATCTGCCCCCATGAGGGCCTTTGACTGTAATCCGATATTTTCGGTAAGGTTTTCACTGAAAGACTGTATGGAGACCACGGCTGCGATTCCCAGAATGATGGAGGCCATGAACAACAGCAGGCGTTTACCACTCGCCTTGCCATCTCGCCAAGCCATTATCACCAACCAATCAAAACCTGCTTTTGGAGTTCTTTGTGTTCTGCTCAAGATATCGTTGTGGTTTCATGGATTGCTATTCTACCGCCTTTTAGCCGCAGTACATGTTGGTTGCGGTTCGCCAGTTCGAGGTCGTGGGTAACGATGACCAAAGTGGTACCCATCTCGGTATTCAAATCGAAGAGTAACTTAATGACCTTCTCCCCTGTTTCTTCATCTAAATTTCCGGTAGGCTCATCGGCGAACAAAATAGCGGGTTTATTTGAAAATGCCCTTGCCAACGCAACCCTTTGCTGTTCCCCGCCCGATAATTGGGAGGGATAATGGTCATACCGGTCACCAAGACCAACCTTTTCCAATAAGGCCATAGCCTCTTTCGCAGCATGGGGGGACCCCTGTAGTTCGAGGGGAACGCTCACATTCTCTAAAGCGGTCAACGTGGGCAACAACTGAAAATCCTGAAAAATAAAACCTACTTTCTCATTTCTAAGCAAGGCGAGCTGATCTTCGTTCAAGGTGCCCAAATCTTCGCCGCACAGGGTAATCTGACCTTCATCTATGTTGTCCAAACCTGCGCAAAGGCCCAAGAGTGTCGTTTTTCCACTTCCGGAAGGTCCCACGATGGCGAAAGTAGCCCCTTCCTCAATCGAGAAGGAAATCGCATCAAGAACGGTCAATTTTTTCGAACCGCTCGTATAGCTCTTCCCTAGGTGGTGTACGTTTAATATCTTTGTCATACTTCATTTTCTACAAGCAGACAAAATAAGGAAATGAATTGGATTCTAATAAGACAGAGGGATGTGGAAAGTATTAAAGTTTCGTTATTTTTTGTATGTATT
>JBARCC010000634.1:0-1848 GCA_049793635.1 Maribacter sp.
CTGCAAAGGTCCGGTTATTTGCCTGTTCGATAACCAATGACTGTGCACCGTCTAAAACAGCGTCCTCGACCACTACATTTCTACGAACGGGCAGGCAGTGCATGAATTTGGCGCTACCCAGTTTTTCCTGTGTCATCATCCAATCCACATCATGGTTCAGTATTTTTCCATATTCGCTATAACTGCTCCAGTTTTTAACGTAGATAAAATCTGCATCTTGGCAGGCCTTTTTTTGGTCGTATGCTATAGGCGTATCTTTCGTAATGTTAGGGTTCAATGCATAGCCTTTGGGGTGGGTAATCACGAACTCGGCATCTTTTAAGTGCATCATTTGTATAAAAGAATTGGCTACAGCATGTGGTAAGGCTTTAGGATGCGGCGCCCATGACAATACCACTTTTGGTCTTTTTTTTGGATGTTGTTCCGACATGGTGATTGCATCGGCAAGCGCTTGTAAGGGGTGGCCGACAGAACTTTCCATATTAATGACCGGGATTGAAGCATGCGCGACAAATCCATTTAAGACTACTTCGGCCTCGTCGGTTGCCTTATCGGTCAGGGACGCAAAGGCACGGATGGCCACAATATCGCAAAATTGGGAAACTACCCTCGCGGCTTCTTTGATGTGTTCGGATTTTCCCTGGTCCATAACCGCACAATCCCCGAACTCCAATTGCCATCCTTCGCTGCCAAAATTCATGATCATCACGTCCAACCCTAAATGCATAGCCGCTTTTTGGGTGCTCAAACGGGTACGAAGGCTATTGTTGAAGAACAGGAGGCATATGGTCTTTCCGCTTCCCAGTTTTTTGAATTGCCTCGGGTTTTTTTTAAGGGCGATCCCTTCCTGTACCCATTCGGATAAGGAGTCGATATCGTTGATGGACAAGAAGTGCTTCATGCTTTAATGGTTGTAAAAGTGCTTTTGTGGTGAATGGCGTCCAAGATAAAATTGTCTTTTAGGCCGTTGGTAATCCAAGTTTCCACGCCCGATGCTTTGGCAATCGTTGCAGCCTCGATTTTAGAGGCCATTCCGCCAGTGCCTTGGCTCGATTTTGAATTCCCTATTTCTTTTTTTAGGCTTTTTAGGTCCGATACGGTCGTAATGGTTTCGGGTCGTGCATTGCCTAGTGACGCTTTGGTATAAATACCATCGGTATTGGTGGCGATGATCAAAATATCCGCAGCCAATAATGATGCGGTCAGGGCGGCCAATTTATCATTATCACCAAATTGGATTTCGTCCGTCGCCACCGTATCGTTTTCATTAATGATCGGGATATAATTATTGGCTACGAGGACATTGATAGTACTCTTTATGTTTTCTTGGGACTGTGCTTTTTCAAAATCGGAATAGGAGAGTAGGCATTGGGAAGTAAACAGCCCCAACTCTCTAAAGTTCTCTTGAAAAATACGCATCAAATGTGGCTGCCCTATCGATGCCAAAGCTTGCTTTACGGTAATCTCTTCCCCATTGTGTTCTAATTTCACGAACTGGCGTGCGGCAGCTATGGCACCAGAACTCACAATGATGAATTCATAGTCCTCCTTCAAGGCAGCAATTTGCCGACCAATGTCCTCGATCTTGCCTCTCGAAATAAATTCGGAATCCTTGGTCAAGGTATTGGTGCCTATTTTTAGTAAGATTCGTTTCTTTTTATGCATAGAGGCCTTTTGACTACTTTTTATAATTTTTTCAGGTCTCGACTGCGCTCGACCGGAAAGATAAATTTATTTTCAACTCTCATTTTCACCTTATCTCTAGGCAAACTCAATATTTCTTTAAGCATATCCAACCCTATTTTCAGTAAAATTATTTTCATTTTTTTGAACCGTGCCTCCCATAGT
>JBARCC010000635.1:0-2872 GCA_049793635.1 Maribacter sp.
GTCATACCCCTTCGCTTCTGTTATCAGCGCTATAAAGGCAACTTAGATATTGATGGACTTTACAAAATGATGCAAAGCGTAAAGGCTGAGGAAAATAGTATTATCGATCATTTTAAGAACTTAGGACAAGACCTATCGAATGCCCTGCAATCACAAGCGTATTTGCAGATGTACGCACAATATTGCACAAAAGGTAAATGTTTGGATTGTGGCATCGGTGCGCATTTAATGAATTTAAAAAGCTAATTTTAGGGCAATGAATGTATTTTACGATTTAGTGCTGTACTTTCAAAAAAGAGGTTTTGAGGTATGCAGAAGAATTGCCGAACGTTTTGGTATCAGGGCAAGGGTGGTGCGAACATCGTTCATCTACCTCACATTCGTTACCGTGGGCTTCGGATTCGCCCTTTACCTTTTCGTGGCTTTTTGGCTTAAGATTAAAGATTTATTGTATACCAAACGCACATCGGTCTTTGACCTGTAGAAATGATAAAATTATTCCGCTCCAAAATTTATTTAGCCTTTTCCTTAATGGTCATCGTTTTGATTTTTGGGGTATTCGGTTATCGGTTAATTTCTGACTATTCTTGGGTAGACGCCTTTTACATGACCATTATCACGGTGACAACGGTCGGTTTTTCGGAAGTGCGCCCCATGGGGCCCGAAGGCAAGATTTTTACCGTTATTTTAATCGTCACCAGCGTCTTTATATTCGGTTTCGCAATTTCGGTCATTACTGAATACCTCCTTAGTAGAAACTCTTTAGAATCCTTAAAAAAGAAAAAAATGAAAAATAGCATTGCAAGTTTAAACCAACATGTCTTGCTCTGTGGGTTCGGGCGAAATGGAATGCAGGCTGCAGAAAAGCTGAAAGCGTATAAAAAACCATTTGTCATCATTGAAAAGGACAAGGAGATTATCGAACGGTACGAAGATGAGCTGCTGTTCGTGGAAGGGGATGCCAATGATGACGCTATTCTTTTGGAGGCGGGTATCGAAAAGGCACAGTATCTTATTGCCGCACTACCAGACGATGCCGCAAACCTTTTTGTAGTGCTCTCTGCCCGACAACTGAATAAAAACTTGTTCATCATTAGTAGGGCATCACTGGTCAATTCACAAAAGAAATTATTTCTCGCAGGAGCCAATAAGGTCATTATGCCCGATAAAATCGGTGGCGATCATATGGCATCTCTTGTGGTAATGCCAGATTTGATCACATTTATGGACAAGCTATCGATGGAAGGGGAGAACACGACAAATCTGGAAGAGGTGGCAATTGAGGATTTCTCCGACCAGATCGATTGTAATTCTATCCGCGACCTCGACCTGCGCCAAAAAACAGGATGTACCATTATTGGATATATTTCTCCAGATGGTGAGTATACCATAAATCCTGAGGCTGATTTAAAACTATTGCCCAAAAGCAAGGTCATTGTTTTGGGAAGACCCGAACAGATTAAAAAACTGAACGAGATGTTCCATATCGAATGACCATCTTTATGAATTAATATTTGATTGCATCCATATTTTTTATGATATTGCCAGATAACTAAATCCAAACTAAAATTAAATCCTATGAAGTATAGACTTCTGACCTTATTAACGCTATTTCTGCCAGTTTTAAACTTTGCTCAAGAAAAAGGTCTCGATGAGAAAGTGAACGATGCATTTATGCCTTTTGCAACATGGTGGGAAGCAACGGTCTTAACCTCTATACCCATCGCCGGCTACAACATTCCAATCGTACTCATCCTCCTGATCTTGGGAGCTACTTTTTTTACCATCTATTTTAAATTTCCGGGCATCACAAAATTTCCTTTGGCCATTAACGTAGTACGCGGAAAATATGAGGAAATTGAAAAGTACGGTTTAGAAAAAGTGCAGTTGCACATGACGGAAGATGGGGATATCCCTGATACCATCCGTGATGAAAGTGAAGAGGGGGAGGTGAGCCACTTTCAAGCCCTGGCTACCGCGGTTTCTGGAACGGTCGGATTGGGAAATATTGCAGGTGTGGCAGTAGCGATTGCGCTTGGAGGTCCGGGCGCTACGTTTTGGATGATCATTTGTGGAATTATAGGGATGTCAACAAAATTCGTGGAGTGTACGTTAGGGGTAAAATATAGGGATGTTGGTCCTGACGGAACCGTGTACGGGGGTCCCATGTATTACCTTTCAAAAGGTTTGAGCGAGAACAATATGAAAATGTTGGGTAAGGTATTGGCCGCCATTTTCGCTATTCTTTGTGTAGGGGCTTCTTTCGGCGGCGGTAACGCTTTTCAGTCCAATCAGGCAGCGGTTCAATTGACCACAATGCTTAATTTGGAAGGTGGAGCCACGGGAGTTATCATTGGAGTGATTCTAGCAATTTTGGTAGGTATCGTTATCATTGGAGGCATTAAGAAAATAGCTAGTGTTACGGAGAAAATTGTTCCGTTCATGGCAGGTATTTATGTACTGGCCTCATTGATAATCATTTTTGCGAATATAAAATATATAGGCGATGCGTTCGGAATGATTTTTTCGGGAGCTTTTTCTCCCGATGCAGCAATTGGGGGTATTGTCGGTGTCATCATCGTTGGATTCCAACGCGCCGCATTTTCGAATGAGGCCGGTGCAGGGTCGGCGGCTATTGCCCATTCTGCAGTAAAAACGAGGTATCCCGCTAGTGAGGGGATTGTGGCCTTGCTTGAGCCTTTTATCGATACGGTGGTAATTTGTACCATGACCGCCTTAGTGATTATCTTCTTTAATATGGATGCCGGTGCGTTTGATTATGGAAACGGCGTTGGAAGTACAGTGCTCTTAAATGAGACCGGGGCCTATGTCGGCGGGGTAGATTTGACGTCTATGGCTTACGATTCAGTGA
>JBARCC010000636.1:0-10335 GCA_049793635.1 Maribacter sp.
TTAGGCAATCATCTGATTCGGAAACCAAATGTACTACTTTTGACTTTCAACCATACGCAATATGGACTGCGATAAAACAGGCAAAACAGCAACGTTTACTTCAATTAAGAACTTGTATGGTTCGACAATGGTTTGGTGTACCCCTTGGGGTTAAAAGCTATATTTCTTCGATCGTAAGTTTAAGTGCATATTATCTTTTTATAAAGTCAACCAGTACCCTATCATGAAAGTCTTAAAATTTGGTGGCTCATCCGTAGCCAAACCTGAACATATCGTTAAAATAAAAAATATAATTGCTGAGTACGACCCACAGATCATAGTAGTGGTCTCTGCCCTTGGTGGTGTAACGGATGCGTTGCTGGAGGCTGGCACACTAGCATCTTCACAAAACATCTCGTACAAAAAAGTACTGACCGCTTTAGAAGAACGCCATTTGAACACCGTAAAAGAATTGTTGCCGGTTACCCTTCAAAGTAAGGTGCTGAGCAAAGTAAAAAGTGAGTTCAATGTTTTGGAAACGCTATTGGAAGGTGCCTATTTCATTGGCGAGATTACGCCAAAATTATCCGATAAGATCGTGAGTTATGGGGAAATACTATCCTCCTACATCATCAGCGAATATTTCATCAGCGAAGAATTAAAAGCGGGGTTCAAAGATAGTAGGGAACTCATCATTACCCATAAGGTAAACGGTAAAAACGTGGTCCATTTTTCTAAAACCAACTTCAACTGCAAAACCTATTTTGAAGGTGTAACCGACCAGATTACCGTTTGCCCCGGGTTCATCGCCTCTTCGGAAGAAGGCGATTCAACCACTTTGGGTAGAGGTGGTTCAGATTATACGGCTGCCATTTATGCCGCAGCGGTCGATGCCCAAATCTTGGAAATCTGGACCGATGTGAGCGGCATGTTCACCGCCAATCCAAAAATGGTAAAGCAAGCCAAGGCAATTGCACACATTTCTTACGAGGAGGCGATGGAACTCTCGCATTTTGGGGCAAAAGTATTATACCCGCCAACCATACAGCCCGTACTATCCAAAGGGATTTCTATCATCATTAAAAATACCTTTCACCCAAAAGAGGAAGGTACTTTGATTACCAAATCTAAAAATGACAAAGGGAAAACCGTAAGAGGCATTAGCCACATTGGAAATATGGCATTGCTTTCCTTGGAAGGACCTGGTATGGTCGGTATACCCGGTATCTCCAAGCGCTTTTTCGAGGTGCTCTCCCAAGCCGATGTAAGCGTGGTGCTCATTACACAAGCGTCGTCCGAACATTCTATCTGCGTGGGTATCTCTGCAAATGACGTCGACAAGGCGGTTAATGTCGTGAATGAGGCTTTTGAATATGAAATCGAAAGGGGTCGAATAAAGAAAGTACTCCCAGAAAAAGATTTGGCCATTGTTGCCTTGGTCGGCGACAATATGAAAAGTCACCAGGGATTGAGCGGTAAAATGTTCAGTACCCTAGGTAAAAACAACGTGAACATTCGCGTTATCGCGCAAGGAGCCTCAGAGCGTAACATTTCATGCATTATCGATGAAAAAGATGTAAAAAAAGGATTGAACGCCCTTCACGAAGAATTTTTTGAAGAAAATACCAAACAGCTCAATTTGTTTGTCATGGGTGTTGGCAACGTGGGTGCAAAGTTTTTAAAGCTAATCGCGGCGCAGCGAAAATATTTGAAGGAGCATCTTAAATTACATATTAGGGTCATCGGTATTTCAAATTCACGGACCATGTTTTTTGACGAAAAAGGAATTGATCTCATCCGTTGGGAAGAACAATTGGCCATTGGGGAAAAAGCGGACAAAAATGAATTCTTGAATAAGGTCAATTCGCTTAACTTCAGGAACAGCATTTTTGTGGATAATACGGCCAGTGAAGAGGTAGCGTCTTCCTACAGTACTTATTTGGGAAACAGTATTTCGGTAGTTACCTGCAACAAAATTGCCTGCTCCTCGGCCTACGATAACTATGCGCACTTGAAATCACTGGCCAGGACTTACAATGCTCCTTTCCTCTTCGAAACGAACGTAGGCGCCGGGTTGCCCATTATCGATACCTTAAAACATCTGATAGCCTCAGGGGATAAAATCTTAAAAATACAGGCGGTCCTCTCAGGTAGTCTTAATTTTGTCTTTAATAATTTTAATGAACGTACCACATTTCACGATGTGGTACAGCAAGCCCAAGTAGAAGGGTATACCGAACCGGATCCTACCATTGACCTGAGCGGGGTAGATGTAATGCGCAAAATTTTAATTTTGGCAAGGGAAAGCGGCAATCGATTAGAGATCGCAGATATTATGAACCATTCGTTTTTGCCTCAGGAAAGCTTACAAACGAGTAATAATACCGATTTCTTCGCGTCATTAAAAAAACACGAACCGCATTTCCAATCTCTGTATTCAAGTGCAAAACGTTCTGATAGTAAATTAAAATATGTAGCGCAATTCGATGAAGGTAAGGCAAGCGTGGGCTTGCAGGAAATACCACAAGGCCACGATTTTTATAATTTAGAGGGGAGCGATAATATTGTCTTGTTCTATACAGAGCGCTATCCGAATCAACCCATGATCATTAAAGGCGCAGGCGCAGGCGCAGAGGTTACGGCATCTGGAATATTTGCCGATATTATCAGGATTGGAAATTTTTAAAAAACGTTTGCCCGAGGAGCCGTGAGGTGATGAATATACCTAAGAATTAGAAAGCGGGGCGGGAATCTGAGTATGCAACGCACAAGTTTCTTCAGATTGCCGCGCTGCCCTCTCAATGAAGACTAAAATGAATGAAATCAAAGTTTTTTGCCCTGCGACTATAGCCAACATTTCTTGTGGATTTGATGTCTTGGGCGTTGCATTGGACGCCGTTGGAGACGAAATGACCGTTCGTAAGGTCGTTGAAAAAGGCATAAAAATTACCAAGATTCAAGGACAAGACCTACCCATGGAAACATTGAACAATGTTGCCGGAGTTGCAGGGAATGCGCTACTCTTAGCTGCGGATTATGAGGGCGGGTTTGAAATAGAAATCGATAAGAGAATTAAACCGGGTAGTGGAATCGGCAGTAGCGCAGCGAGTTCGGCGGGTGCCGTATGGGCCATGAACTACTTGCTGGGAAATCCCTTCAATAAAACAGAGTTGGTAAAATTTGCGATGGAGGGTGAACGTTTGGCCAGTGATGTGGCCCACGCAGACAATGTTGCTCCTGCCCTATTTGGAGGCTTCACCTTGGTGAGAAGTTATAGTCCATTGGATATTATTGCCATCCCTGCACCATCTCTTTTGTATGCGACCATCATACATCCACAAATCGAGATAAAAACATCGGACTCCCGAAAAATATTGAAGACCACAATTTTAATGGAAACGGGAATCAAACAATGGGGTAATGTGGGCGGACTCATCGCCGGTCTGTTCAAAGAAGATTACGACCTTATAGGGCGTTCTCTAGAAGACCATATAGTAGAACCTATTCGCTCCATTCTTATCCCTGGCTTTGACGAAGTGAAAAAATTAGCGATAAGCGCTGGCGCGCTGGGTGCAGGTATCTCAGGCTCCGGTCCATCGATTTTCGCATTCAGCAAAGGAAAAGATACCGCCTTACAAGTAGCGGACGCGATGAAATTGGTCTACGATAAAATCGGGATAGCCTATGAAATTCACGTTTCGAAGATAAATTTGGAAGGTGTCAAACCCATTTCAATCCAAAATTATAATATACCAACCCATAAATAAGTACTTTTGAAATTCTATAGTTTACATAATATCGCCCCACACGTATTCTTTGACGAAGCCGTAGTTAATGGTATCGCGCCAGACAAGGGCCTATACTTCCCATCACAAATAACACCTTTAGAGGCATCGTTTTTTGAAAAAATAACTTCCCTTTCGAACGAGGAGATTGCCTTTACCGCCATCCATCAATTTGTAAAGGAAGTACTCCCCGATGCTGTTCTTAAAAATATTTTGAAAGTGGTGTTGGATTTTGAATTTCCTGTAGTAGAAATTACGGATTCAATAGGAACTTTAGAGCTTTTTCACGGCCCTACCATGGCATTTAAAGATGTGGGTGCCCGCTTTATGGCCCAGTGTTTGGGATATTTTTCAAGGTCGGTGAAAGAGGATGTCACCGTTCTAGTGGCAACCTCCGGCGATACAGGTGGTGCCGTGGCCAACGGTTTTCTTGGTGTCGAAGGCGTAAACGTGGTTATTCTTTATCCGAGCGGCAAGGTAAGCGAGATACAGGAACGCCAATTGACCACCTTAGGCCAGAACATCACCGCGCTTGAAGTGGATGGGATGTTCGATGATTGCCAGGCCATGGTGAAAAATGCCTTTCTGGATAAAGAGTTAATGGCGCATATGAAGCTTACCTCGGCGAATTCCATCAACGTGGCCAGATGGCTTCCACAATTATTCTACTTTCTCTTTGCCTACAAACAGGCCAAATCAAAAGGAAAGGAAATAGTATTTTCCGTACCCTCCGGTAATTTTGGGAACATATGCGCCGGTTTGATGGCACAACGTTTAGGAATGCCTGTAAAACATTTTATTGCCGCGACCAATGTCAATGATACCGTACCGGAATATATGCGGACGATGACCTACGCCCCAAAACCGTCCACTGCGACCATTTCAAACGCTATGGATGTTGGGGATCCAAGTAATTTTATTCGTATTCGCCACTTGTTTCAAGATGATTTTACCGAGCTGGAAAAGAATCTGTCCGCCTATGCCTTTAACGATACACAAACCAAAGAAGCCTTATCTGAAATCTTTAACATCGGTAAGTATGTTGCTGATCCCCACGGGGCTGTCGGATATTTAGGATTGAAGAAATACCAGGAACAGCACCCTGACACCTATGGGATATTTCTTGAAACGGCGCATCCCGTTAAATTTATGGATATCGTGGAAGAAACGCTTTCCATTACATTGGAGATTCCTGCTCAGATTGAAAAAGTAATGGGGAAACCGAAAAAATCAATTAAGATTTCAAACTACAGGGAGTTTAAAAATTTACTTTTACGTTTTTGAAGGCCATTTTTCAAACAACAATATTTTCCCAATATCACGACCAGTAATTAATGCTTCTAGTTATTTTCGATAAATTTGCCTCGCAAATATTTAGATAAAATGAAAAATACAGCCCTTTCGAAAACCCATGAATCCCTAGGTGCCAAAATGGTCCCTTTCGCAGGGTATACGATGCCCGTTTCTTATGAAGGGGTGAACGCAGAACATGAGACCGTTCGCAACGGTGTTGGGGTTTTTGATGTATCCCACATGGGAGAATTTCTAATCTCCGGACCGCATGCACTGTCCCTCATACAGAAAGTCAGTTCGAACGATGCTTCCAAATTAACGGTTGGAAAAGCTCAATACAGCTGTATGCCCAATGAACATGGTGGTATTGTCGATGATCTTATTATTTATCAAATCAAAAAAGAGCAATATCTGCTGGTCGTAAACGCCTCTAATATTGAAAAGGATTGGAATCATATTGCCAAGTACAATGACACCTTTAAAGCGGATATGCGAAATATTTCCGAAGAGTATTCCCTTTTGGCAATACAAGGTCCGTTGGCCGTTAAAGCCATGCAAGCGTTGACTTCGGTTGATTTGGCCGCTATTAAATTCTATCATTTTGAAGTCGCCGATTTTGCTGGAATCGAACATGTGATTATTTCTGCAACAGGCTACACAGGTTCAGGTGGATTTGAAATTTATTGTAAGAACGAGGAGGTGCAGCAAATATGGGACAGGGTTTTCGAAGCAGGTGCCCCGTACGGTATAAAACCAATCGGGTTGGCCGCCAGGGACACGCTTCGACTAGAAATGGGATATAGCCTATACGGAAATGATATTGACGACCATACTTCCCCTCTTGAAGCAGGATTGGGCTGGATTACCAAATTCACTAAAAATTTCGTTAATTCCGAAGCGCTGGAAAAAGAGAAAACCCATGGTTCAAAACAAAAGTTAGTAGCTTTTGAACTGAATGAACGCGGTATTCCTAGACAGGGTTACGCTATTGTGGACGGTGATGGAAAAAAGATAGGAACCGTAACTTCCGGTACCATGAGCCCATCTATGGGAATAGGAATCGGTATGGGATACGTACCCCTCGTTTTTTCAGGGGTGGGGAGTAAAATCTACATTCAAATCCGAAAAAACGCGGTCGAGGCCACTGTGGTCACCCTCCCCTTTTATAAAAAGAAATGATTGACTATCAAGGCATTCTCAATGGCATAAATGCCACGGCCTCCAAAGCCAAGAACAAGGGAAAAAACGCGTCATATATTCCGCAACTGGCAAAAGTGGACTTAAATAAATTTGGCATCCATTTAAAAACCATCGAGCAACAAGACTTCTCGGCTGGCGATGCCTGTGAATTATTTTCCGTACAAAGTATTTCGAAGGTACTCACCCTGTCCATGGCCCTGGGGTCGATCGGGGAGGTACTCTGGGAACGCGTCGACGTGGAACCTTCTGGTGATCCCTTCAATCATCTTTCCCTCTTGGAAATGGAAAATGGCATTCCGCGAAATCCTTTGATCAACCCGGGAGCAATCGTTGTTGCCGATATTTTAGTATCCTTATTAAAAAATCCGAAACAAGAATTTTTAGCCTTCGTTAGAAACCTTGCCGATGATCAGTCCATTGACTATGATGCCCAAGTGGCACAATCGGAAAAAGAGACCGGCTTCCGCAACTACGCCGCCGCCAACCTTTTAAAATCGTACAAGAATTTGGTCAACGATGTAGATACCGTATTGGATTTTTATTTCCATCAGTGTTCACTATCCATGAACTGTTCACAGTTGGCGAGTACCTTTTTTATGTTCATTAACCATGGAAAATGCCAAAGGGGCATTACTTTTTTAACCACGAGACAGGTAAAAAGAATTAATTCGTTAATGCTTACCTGTGGTTTTTATGACGAAGCGGGTGAGTTTGCCTTCGAGGTGGGACTCCCGGGAAAAAGTGGTGTCGGAGGTGGAATCGTTGCCCTTTTGCCCAATAAATTCTGCGTGGCCACTTGGTCACCCGGACTTAACCCGAAGGGTAATTCCAAACTTGGAATGCTGGCATTGGAACGATTAACCACGCAAACAGAGCTTTCTATCTTTTGAAATCGGAAAATAAAAAAATATTGATTCTTGGCGGTAGCGGATTTATAGGAAATGCAATCTATAAGGAGCTTTGTAATTATTTTGATACCTACGGCACCTACTGCCACGCATCCAATTCCTTTGGTTCGAACAAACAGTTTTTTCACTACAATCTGGAAGAAGACGATATTATTGAACTTTTGGAGCGCGTAAGGCCACAGGTCATCATATCCGCCTTGCGGGGTAGTTTTGCAGCCCAGGTCATTGCCCATGAACATATGATGGAGTATGTTTCCACTCAAAAATGTACGTTTTACTTTATGTCATCGGCTAACGTTTTTGATGCATATAGCAAGTATCCTTCCTATGAATTGGATAAAACCTTATCCGAAAGTGTCTATGGTCGATTGAAAATTAGGATTGAAAATATGCTTTTACGGTTACCTGCCGATAAAATGGGTATTTTGAGAATGCCCATGGTATTTGGCAACAGTTCACCACGTATTCGAGAAATGAAAAACGCGATTTTGGCGAACGAACCGGTAGAGGTGTTTCCCAATCTCATCTTAAACGTGACCAGTGATGATAAGGTAACGCAGCAAATTCACTATCTTATCAATAGAAATAAAACGGGAATTTTTCACTTGGGAAGTAGTGATTTAACCCATCACGAAGATTTTGTCAAGGAAGTTTTGGAAAGGGTAGGTACGTTCAACCCGATTTTGAAAAGGGTGTATACGACGAATGAAGACAGATATTTGGCGGTACTGCCGAAAACCAATAAATTGCCTAAAAATTTACAGTTCACCTATCAGGATATTATTGATCATCATGTCCTTAACTAATAAACCTATGAAAGAAATAGAAAAATTTACAGAGAAACAAATTGCAGATTACCTAAGCCAATTGGATGGATGGGAATATGTGGATGGTGCCATTGAAACTACGTTCGAGTTTAAGGATTTCAAAGAGGCGTTTTCGGTAATGACACGTATCGCCTTTGAATGTGAAGCACAGGGACACCATCCAGATTGGAGCAATGTGTACAAGACGGTCAACATACGGTTGAGTACCCACGACGCCAATGGTGTTACCGAAAAAGACTTTGTGCTCGCTCGCAGCATAGAAGATATCATTGAAAGTGAGTAAACCATCAATGCTAGTGCATTGGCGCAAGGTAGGCCAAGATTGCAAGAGAATTTACGCTAAGAATCGTTTTTAAAAATAGTATGTTATGGGAAGAGCTTTTGAATTCAGGAAAGCACGTAAAATGAAACGATGGTCAGCAATGTCAAAAGCCTTTACACGTATAGGCAAGGATATTGTAATGGCCGTCAAGGAAGGAGGCCCAGATCCAGACGCGAATTCCCGACTTAGGGCGGTTATCCAGAATGCGAAGTCGGTGAACATGCCGAAGGATAATGTTGAGCGCGCTATAAAAAGGGCAAGTGATAAAAGCCTTGGTGATTTTAAAGAAGTATTGTTTGAAGGGTATGCACCCCATGGCATAGCCATATTGGTGGAAACTGCCACGGACAACAACACGAGAACAGTAGCCAACGTAAGAAGTTATTTCAACAAGTGTAACGGTAGTTTGGGAACTTCAGGCTCGGTTGAGTTTATGTTCGACCATACGTGTAATTTCAGAATTCCTAACGAGGGTATTGACCCAGAAGAACTGGAACTGGAACTTATTGATTTTGGAGCGGAAGAAGTTTTTGTTGACGATGACGGAATTTTAATTTATGGCCCTTTTGAAAGTTTTGGGGCCATTCAAAAAGAATTGGAAAATAGAGAACTAGAAATTTTATCGTCTGGTTTTGAACGCATTCCACAAGTCACCAAGTCCTTGACAGAGGACGAAGCGGCAGATGTAGAGAAGCTTTTAGAAAAGTTGGAAGAGGATGATGATGTACAGAACGTGTACCATTCTATGGAAGAATAAGATTCTTATCCAATTCCTATAAAAGAGAGGCTGTCTAAAAAGACAGCCTCTCTTTTATTTTCAAATGAAAAAGACCGTCTAACTATTTTTAGACGGTCTTTTTTAAATTGAACTGAATTGACTTCTACTGTCGTTGTATCAACATTTTCTGCTGGAACTCTACTCCCGAGCTGTCGGTCGTCTTCACGAAGTAGACACCCACCGGCATTTCCTGAACATTTACAGGAGTTCCACGATTATCGATTAAACCACCTTTCATGGTCCGGACCAATCTACCGGTTACATCGAACACCTCAATGGTGCCTACCGATGTCGGCTGATCGAAACTCAAAGTAGTCTCTACGTTCGCCGGGTTGGGATATAAGGTTAGCGCGTTAAGAGGCTTGGCCTCTTGAAGGCTCTTAGCCGTACTTTCAGCACTAAGGTTCCTCACCACTAGGTTGTCGTATACCGCACTGCCCGGGTTCTGCTGGCCGTAGTTACTGAAGAACCAAAGGTCGAGCGTGGTCACACCCGAAGGTACCGTGACCGTGGTCTCGTACCTGCTCCAATCGTTCCCGAAGGTCCTGAAGCCCAGGGCGGTGTTCGGGGCATTGTTCCGGTTGATCTCCAACCTTGCGGTTCCCGTGAGGCTCTTCCCGTCAACGCCGATCAAGAGCTCATCGCCCACGCTGATCCCGTAGTCGGAAAGGCGGATGGCGATACGGTAGCTGCCCCACGGTTGCCCCGCATCGTTGTTCGATACCAAAAGGGCGCACGGACTCCCGTTCGTGTCGACCGTGGTACCCGAAGAACTGTCAACACCGGCCCCGAAAGTGCCAGATGGAAGAGCTATCGACGGGTCATCGTTCACAAGGTCGTCCGTACAGGCGACCGTGACCGCAGAAGTTACGGTGATCCTTACAGTATCACTGCCGCTCGCGCCGCCATTGTCGGTGACCGTGAGGGTCACGTTGTGCACACCGGTCGAAAAGCCGACCGAAGGGGTCGCACCCGTAGCGATCACGATACCGTTCTCGCGCCAGGTATAGGAAGTTATGGTCCCGTCAATATCCGTACTGTTACCGCCGTCGAGCGTTACGGCTTCCGTACCGTTCCCGTCCGTGTCCTCCACCGTGACATCGTTGCCAGCATCGGCAACCGGGGAAAGGTTCCCTGGTGTAGTACTAAGGTTCCTCACCACTAGGTTGTCGTATACCGCACTGCCCGGGTTCTGCTGGCCGTAGTTACTGAAGAACCAAAGGTCGAGCGTGGTCACACCCGA
>JBARCC010000637.1:0-2653 GCA_049793635.1 Maribacter sp.
AAGTGGATTGATTGAGTTCTAATATGGCATAGCAAATTCTAGGATCCCCATCTTTAGGTTTGCCTACCGAACCAATATTAACTACGTGCTTGAAATCATTAACATCTTTAATAACACGGTGAAAAGGTTTGTGCGTATGACCACATAACAGTACATCTGCTTGATGAGATCGCATCATGTCAAATACCTCCTCCTCCGGATAGTCGACTACCATATAATCATTAATTGCCTTGACACTTCCGTGAACCATTAACATATTAAAAGGTTCGTTTTCGAAGACATATGATAGGATTAAATTTCTTGGTAGATTAATCAAGTAGTCCCGATTTCCAGGGTTTATCATTGCTTTTGTCAATCCTTTATTTTAAAGTTGATTTTCTTTCGAAATAGGATGTAACAACATCTCATCGTGATTGCCCATAATAGTAGGAATATGCCTTTTTCTTATTTCATCTACTACTTCATTTGGCCAAACATTATAACCGACTAAATCCCCTAAGCAATACATTGCATCTACATTTTCTGATTCTACATCCTGAAAAAATGCCTCAAGCGCAGGTAAGTTGGCGTGAACATCCGAAAAGAAAGCTATTCTCATTTGACAGCTGTTTTGGGACTATCATAATACTTTTTCTTCAACCAAAATGAAACGCGTACCAAAAGAATCAACGCAGGAACTTCAACCAAAGGGCCAATTACACCTGCAAATGCCTGTCCCGAATTGAGTCCAAAAACCGCTATTGCTACGGCAATCGCCAATTCAAAATTATTTCCTGCTGCCGTGAAAGCTACCGAAGCTGTTTTGTCATATTCCGCTCCCATTGCTTTGGTAAAGAAAAAACCGATGATGAACATTAGGGTAAAATAGATGAGCAAAGGAACTGCTATAATCACAACGTCCATTGGTATTTCTACAATCAACTCTCCCTTTAGAGAGAACATAACTACAATAGTAAAAAGTAATGCAATCAAGGTCATTGGTGAAATGGTAGAAATGAATTTGTTAGTGTACCATTCTTCGCCTTTAAGTTTTACTAAAATAACTCTACTTAAAATTCCCATAACAAACGGAATACCTAAATAGATGGCTACGCTTTCTGCAATCGTACCGATTGATATATCCATAATAGCTCCTTCAAATCCAAAGTAAGGCGGAAGTATGGTTATGAATATCCACGCATAAAAACTATACGCAAAGACTTGAAAAATACTGTTTAAAGCGACCAAACCAGCGCCATATTCGCTACTCCCTTCAGCGAGGTCGTTCCAAACCAGAACCATAGCAATACAACGTGCCAGACCTATTAAAATAAGTCCCACCATATATTCGGGATAATCGCGTAAAAAGCTGATTGCCAAAACAAACATTAATACAGGACCGATTATCCAATTCAGAATAAGGGATATGGAAAGGATTTTTGTGTTTCTGAAAACTTTGGGCAACAGCGAATAATTGACCTTTGCCAAAGGTGGGTACATCATCAATATTAAACCTATCGCAATAGGTATATTGGTTGTCCCGCTACTGAATGAATTTATGATGTTGGGAAATGTTGGAATGAAATACCCAATTCCAACGCCCAATGCCATTGCGACAAAAATCCAAAGTGTAAGGTTTCTATCGAGAAAGCCTAATTTTTTCTTAGCCATATTATTTATTGATTGATTTTTGATAAGCCTCGTAGCTCAAAAGATTTGAAAGCTCGTTCAGGTCACTAACTTGCATTTTGACCATCCAACCTTCGCTAAAAGGTTTTTCATTAACAAGTGTTGGGTTTTCAAGTAGATTCTCGTTGACTGCGGTAATTTCGCCCGAAAGTGGCATAAATAAGTCACTTACCGTTTTAAGTGCCTCGACAGAACCAAAAACTTCGTCTTGTTCAAACTCATCGCCAACATTTGGTAAATCAACATAGACTATCTCGCCAAGTTCGCTTTGGGCAAAAGTGGTAATACCAACAGTTCCGGTATCGTTTTCAATTTTTATCCAAGTGTGCTCTTTGAAAAAATATAGATTGTTAGATGCTTCCATAGTTGCAAGGTTTTAATATCCGTTTCTCAAATTATCAGCATAGCTGTTGGGTAAAATACTGTCTTCGACCGCCTTTGCCGCTTTCTCGATATCGTATTCAAACTTTACGAATTCTACAGAAATACTGTCCTTATCTTTAACCGAAGCATTCTCGTTGATATCTAAAATGATGTAACTACCTCGATTATCGCCGTCTTTGGGTTTACCAATTGACCCGATATTTATAGCGTGCCGAAAATGTGACGTACTTTCATCTGCCGAATCGAAAGTTCTGTGATAAGGTTTATGGGTATGACCAAAGCACATCACATCGGCATCGGCTTGTTCCATAATACGAATCATACTTTTCTCTGCTCTATCCTCGAAAAGATATTCATTTATTTTTCGTGGACTTCCGTGTACCAATAGCACATTCAATTGGTCTTCATTCAATTGAAATTCTAATTTCATATGGGCTGGAAGTGTTCTCAGATACGCTCTGTTTTTATCATTAACCAATTCGTTGGTCAAAGAAATTGAAACCTTCCCATTTGCTTTTTCTTCATCAGTTTTATAGGCGCAACCGCAATCATCGCTTTTCCTGCCAATACCAAAGTCATAATTGCCGGCAATGGTAGGTAT
>JBARCC010000638.1:0-5505 GCA_049793635.1 Maribacter sp.
AATACAGGTCGTTAGGGGAGCGGCTTCATTACAATACGGGACACAGTTTGGCGGTCTCGTAAACTTTAATTTTAAAAAACCGAACCCCAATAAAAAAATAGAACTGGTAACCAGGCAGACCCTAGGCTCCTATAATTTGAGAACCAGTTTTAATAGTCTTGGCGGAACCGTTGGCAAACTGAGTTATTACACCTACTTCAATTATAAAGAGGGTGAGGGGTTTAGACCTAATTCTGCGTATAACAGCAGAAATTATTATGGCAAGGTGGGTTATCAAGTATCCGATAAGACCAAACTCACGCTAGAAACTACGTTTTTAAATTATCTTGCCCAACAGCCCGGGGGGCTTACAGATGCTCAATTCATCGAAGACCCAACCTTTAGTAATCGGGAACGAAACTGGTTCGATGTGGATTGGAAATTATATTCCCTACGCTTGGACCATCAATTTTCATCAAAAACAGAGTTTAGCCTCAACCTCTTTGGATTGGATGCGTCTAGAAGCGCTCTGGGTTTTAGAACGAACCGGGTTTCGCAACCAGACGACCCTGAAGAGCCAAGGGAACTATTGATCGATAATTTTCAAAATTGGGGCGCAGAGGCACGTATGCTCACAAGATATAGACTGGCCGATACCGAGTCTGCGTTGTTGGTAGGCACAAAAATATATAAGACCGATAACGACCAAAGACAGGGACCTGGAACAAATGCTTCAAATGCAGATTTTAATTTTGCCAATAATACCTATCCAAATTACGAGCGTCAATCACAGTTCAACTTCCCCAATTTTAATCTAGCTCTTTTTGGTGAGAACATCTTCAACATTTCCCCCAAATTTACGGTGACCCCTGGTTTTAGATTGGAACATATTAAAACGGAAAGTATCGGTACTTATAAAAATATCGTGTTGGATTTAGCGGGCAATCCCTTGTTGAACGAAGAAATAGAAGATAACAGAAGTCTCGATAGAACCTTTTTACTATTGGGTGTGGGCGCCACCTTTAAACTCAACCAAAGTGTTGAATGGTATGGTAACTTTTCCCAAAACTATAGATCGGTCACGTTCAGCGATATCAGGGTAGTCAACCCTTCTTTTCAGGTTGATGAGAACATCGGTGATGAAGACGGCTTTACGACCGACATAGGGATGCGCGGAAGGGTCAACGATGTGCTTTCGTATGATGTAAGCGCTTTTGGGTTACTGTACGATAATAGATTGGGGGAAGTTTTAAAAAATGAAACGAGAACAAATGCCTTGGGTGAAGAAGTCGAGACGGGTCGCATTGTTCGCCTTCGTGGAAATATCGGAACAGCCTTTATGTATGGCTTGGAAAGTTTTACGGACTGGAATCTCAAAGAGACCTTCTTTTCGAGCAGTGAGAAGTTGAAACTGAATTATTTTGTCAATTTGGCCTTGACAGATTCTGAGTACCTATCTTCTGAGGAAACCAATGTGGAAGGCAACCAAGTCGAATTCATACCCATCACAAACTTAAAAACGGGAGTTAATTTTGGGTTTGGTAATTTGTTAGGAAGTATTCAGTATACTTATTTATCACGACAGTTCACCGACGCTACCAACGCACCTCAAGATATCAATGATAATCAAAGAGGCATTGAAGGAGAAATCCCCGCCTATGATATCCTAGACTTTTCCCTATCCTATGCTTACAAGAAATGGAAGCTCGAAGCAGGCATCAATAACGTATTGGACAACAGTTATTTCACAAGGCGTGCCACCGGATATCCAGGACCTGGAATCATTCCTTCCGAACCACGCACCTTTTATACGACCCTTCAATTTAAACTGTAAACCGATGCCATTCAGTTGCGCATTTCAGGAAGCAACCACGGTGCATTTCAAAGAAGAGACTTTAAAATAACTAGGCAGGTGTCGAGCATTTATATCTGTAATATCAAGTAAAAATAGAACCAATAATATTCACTATATTTGCACGCAATTAAATCCTTAATTGCTATGCAAGCCCACCAACATAAAATTCTCGGAGAAGGTCTAACGTACGACGATGTATTGTTAGTTCCCGCATTTTCAGATGTACTTCCCAGAGAAGTCAATATTCAATCAAAATTCACCCGCAACATCACCATTAACGTGCCGATCATTTCCGCCGCCATGGATACGGTTACGGAATCTAGAATGGCCATTGCCATGGCGCAGGAAGGCGGAATCGGGGTTTTGCACAAAAACATGACCATTGAGCAGCAGGCCTTGAAAGTAAGAAAGGTAAAGCGGGCAGAAAGCGGAATGATTTTAGATCCTGTGACCCTTCCATTACACTCCAAGGTTATGGACGCGAAAGCAAGTATGAAAGAATACAGTATAGGAGGTATTCCGATCGTCGATAAGGAGGGCAAACTTTTGGGGATCGTTACCAATAGAGACCTACGCTTCGAGAAAAACAATGAACGGCCGATCGCTGAGGTCATGACCTCTGAAAATTTAGTGACAGCGGCGGAAGGTACATCCCTGTCCGAAGCGGAAGACATCCTGCAGGAGCATAAAATCGAAAAATTGCCGGTGGTCGATAAAAATTACAAGTTGGTAGGTCTTATTACGTTTAGGGACATTACCAAACTTACCCAGAAACCGAGCGCAAACAAAGACCAGTACGGGAGATTGAGGGTTGCCGCTGCATTAGGGGTAACACCCGATGCGGTAGAAAGGGCCGAGGCTTTGGTGAATGCAGGAGTCGATGCAGTGGTCATCGATACGGCACACGGGCATACCAAAGGGGTAGTGACCGTTCTTAAAGAGGTCAAAAAAAGATTTCCGGACCTGGAGGTAATTGTCGGTAACATTGCGACCGGGGAAGCCGCCAGATACTTGGTGGAAGCAGGAGCCGATGCTGTTAAGGTCGGTATCGGACCCGGTTCCATTTGTACGACCAGGGTCGTTGCGGGAGTGGGATTTCCACAATTTTCAGCGGTACTTGAAGTCGCGGCGGCCATAAAAGGCTCTGGCGTACCGGTGATTGCCGATGGGGGTATACGCTACACAGGGGATATTCCGAAAGCGATTGCAGCCGGTGCAGATACCGTGATGTTGGGTTCCCTTTTGGCAGGAACCAAAGAATCTCCCGGAGAGACCATTATCTATGAGGGCAGAAAGTTTAAAAGTTACCGTGGCATGGGGTCGGTGGAAGCGATGAAGCAGGGTTCGAAAGACCGCTATTTCCAAGATGTGGAAGACGATATCAAAAAACTGGTTCCCGAAGGGATCGTAGGTCGCGTACCCTATAAAGGCGATTTGTTCGAAAGTATTCATCAATTTGTAGGTGGGCTACGCGCCGGTATGGGGTATTGCGGTGCAAAGGATATCGCCACCTTACAGGAGACCGGTCGCTTCGTAAAGATTACCGCTAGCGGTATCAATGAAAGCCATCCGCATGACGTGACGATTACAAAGGAAAGTCCGAATTATAGCCGGTAAGCAACGAATAATTGACTGAAAAAATGCCTTTCCTCTTTGGGGAAGGGCATTTTCAGTGATCATCTGGTCATCAATGGCATCAATTCACACTTTTGTCTATTTTTTTATTCAAGACGTGTACCCTTCTTAAATCATCGGAAGCCTGTAATATTTTAAGTTTGAGGGACGGATTTAAATCCGGATTATCGGAAAGAAAATCCTGTACGATGTGATACGCTTCGGCTGAGTTATAAGTTCCAAGCGTGCTGCTCAGCCATCGTTTAGGAAAAAAGATATCTCCTGTTTTCTGAATCTCATCCAAAAGATCGAGGCTTTGCCTCAGGTTTCGAATGGATTCTTGTTGATGTACAGGATGGTTCAGGTTGTCCAAAGCAGTGATCACCCACGATTCTTTTGCCCTATGCTCCTCTTGTTTGAGCGATTCGAAAAACTGCATTTTTTGTGCGGTATTTCCGGAAAGGGAGGGTTGTAAAAATTGGAACCGTTCTAATTTATCTGGGTTGGTGATGGCATTTTTTGCCGTTTCAAGAATTTCCATCTTCGCTTCATGCCCAAATAAAGCCAGGTCCATTGCCAACTCGGTATCATCGTCAGCATTTAATTTTAAATTTGAAATCTCAATATCCCTGCTCCATATCGTATACAAGTGATCTCTTGCCACGCCGGTATAGCCCAGTGCCCTGTAGGTATTAAAAAGCGTTTTTTTAATCGTTGGGGAAAGCGATAGTTGTAGTTGAGACCATAATTGTTCGGTAAGTAACCGTTGATAATCAATTTGTTGTTGATCTGTAAGGTAGATCCAAAAAAGGGAGGTCGTGTAGTTGGCAATGAGATTGAGCAGTAATGCATTGGTCTCCGTTGCAAGCCCTTCCCTGAAAAGTGCCATTGCGGTTGTGGCATCTATCTTTCCGATAAGCATATTTTCATAGGCATTGATATATGCGTAGCCACGTAACACTTCATAGCTCAATGAGGTAATTTTGGAAACGCTATCGGGTTGAACGGGGAAGACCCCATATCCTTCGGCATTAGAATTATAAACGATAAAATTAGGCTTCGGCAGGCCGATCGCTTCGGTAAGTTGTACATTGCTGTTCGACATATCAACCTTTATTCTTTGTACGGTATCTGAATACACCAATGCTATCTCAAAGGCCTGGGGCCAAATATGTGCGCTGTTATCTTCTGCTTTTTGCTGAATGCTAAGGGAAGAAATGGTATCATCGGCATTGTACACGATTGAATCGGAAAAGACAGGTCGACCGGAACTGTTTACCCATACGTCGCTCCAAGCGGCTACATCTGCATTGGTTTTTTCATCAAGTAGGGTAATAAGGTCGTTCCAAACCGCGTTTCCGTATGCGAATTTTTGAATATATTCTTGTATCCCGATCTTAAAAGCCTCTTCACCGATCAATCGCTCCAGCTGTCGCATCATAATGGGCGCTTTATTGTAAATGATACTTCCATAAAGAGACCCTGCGTTATTTAAGTTATCAAGGTCTTGCCGAATAGGATTTGTTCCCAAGGTTCTATCTTCCCCATAGGCATTGGGGTAATGTGTGGTGATGAAGGCGAGTTGATGGTTGATTTCGGGAAATGCGGGATTTACGACTTTATCCGCCATAAAATTGGCGAATACCTCTTTCATCCAAACATCGTTGAACCATGCCATGGTAACTAAATCCCCAAACCACATGTGGGCGGTTTCATGCGCAATGAGTTTAGCCCTACTCAGTATTTTGTTTTGAGTAGCACTTTCATCTAAAAATAAAGCATCTTCACGATATTGAATCGCTCCTATATGTTCCATGCCGCCGTATTGAAAGCCGGGAATTGCGGCAAAATCCAATTTTTGAAAGGGAAAAGGGGTATCGGTATATGTTTCAAGATAGGATATGGCCTGTTGGTGCAGATTAAAAATGGAATCTATGCTAAAGGAAATTTTATCGTCATCCGACTCTCGATATAATAATGTCATTTCAAGTTCTCTTTGCTTTTGACGAACGGCTTCAAATTTCCCCGCTACAAACGAGAATAAGTAGGTGCTCATT
>JBARCC010000639.1:0-5898 GCA_049793635.1 Maribacter sp.
CGTGAAGCCTATCAAAATTGAGATAGACGCTGCCTCCGTTGGTGTAAAGAACATTCTAGTACAAGTCACTACCTTACCCGAGGAACGCAATACAGCCAATAACCAAAGAACTAGCTCCCTTGAAGTAATCGATGAAAAAACGAATATTGCGCTCATTTCCGACGTACTACATCCCGATTTGGGAACCCTAAAAAAAGCGATTGAAAGTAATGAACAACGTGAAGTGTCCTTATTTAAAGCAAATAGTGAACTAGGTCTCTTTGAGGAAACGGACTTATTTGTTTTCTATGAGCCAACGGCATCCTTCACAAGAATCATGGATTTCGCAAAACGAAAAAATGCCAATACGCTGATCATTGCCGGAATACATACCGATTATTCGTTCTTGAACGAGGCAAAATGGGGGTTTGAAATCGAAAGCGGTTATCCGGTTCAAACCATTTTTGGACTATTGAACAAAGGCTTTGACAAGTATGACATTTCAAACTTTTACCTGTCCAATTTTCCTCCGCTAGAAAGTGACGCCGGTCCAATTCTCTTTCAACAGCCCTATTCCACACTTCTGGGCACCCAAATTAAAGGGATGGATATGGAAAAGCCTTTAATAGCGGTATGGAATGATAATACTACAAAAAAGGGAATAGTACTGGGCGCGGGCTTGTGGAAATGGCGAATGCAAACGTTTCGGACTACGGGTAATTTCAACAATTTTGATGAATTTTTAGGAAATCTGATTCGGTACCTCACGGGGAATGCCAATACATCGCGTCTGAACGTGGAGTATGAAAGGCGGTATGAAGGAAGCACCGATGTCGTAATAACAGCGACTTATTTTGATGAAGCCTTTCTATTTGATGCCAATGCCAAATTGAGCATAGCGGTCGAGAATAGCGTTTCGAAGGAACGTTTTGAAAGCCCTATGGTGCTTAAAAATGGATACTTTGAAGCAGACCTCTCCAATTTAACCCCAGGTCGATATGCCTTTACGGTAACGGTTGAAAATGAGACGAACGTTGAAGATGGAGTATTTTCAATCTCTGAGTTTAATTTGGAAAATCAGTTTGTGTCCAGTGATGATCAAAAATTACGGCAGTTGGCAAATGCATCAGGTGGAAAACAGTGGTATCCTTCACAAATAGCGTTATTCCTTGAAGAGCTTGTTACTAATCAAGTTTATGTTCCAACGGAGAAAAGCACTGAAAATATCGTATCTTTGATTGATTTCAAAATCCTTTTGGCCATCATAGCGATATCTTTCTCAGCCGAATGGTTTATTAGAAAATATAACGGTTTAATTTAAAAAAGAAGTATGGATAAACTACCAAAAATTGCGTTACCCGCAATATTCATTTTTATCATTTTAATCATAGCAATTTCTAAATCTACGGTGACCATAGATTCTGGTCAGGCCGGAGTTTTATATAAAACGTTCGGTGGCGGGGTCGTTACGGACGAAGCTCCCATGGGGGAAGGATTTCATTTAGTCGCCCCTTGGAACAGGGTGACCGTGTACGAAGTAAGGCAGCAAGAAGTCCTTGAGAAAATGAATGTTTTATCGAGCAATGGGCTGGATATTAAATTAGAGGCTTCCGCATGGTTTGAGCCTATTCGCAACGATTTAGGAAAGCTGCATCAAGAAAAAGGGGAGGACTATATTCAAAGGGTACTTTTACCGACCATAAGATCGGCCGCCCGTTCGGTGGTTGGGCGGTATACTCCTGAGCAGTTGTATTCTAGTAAGAGAGATGCCATTCAGCAGGAAATTTTTGATGAGACCCAGAAAATAGTCAGTGGTCAATACATACAGTTAAATGAAATATTGGTAAGGGACGTCACTTTACCCCCTACCATCAAAGATGCCATTGAGCGAAAGTTGAAGCAAGAACAAGAATCTTTGGAATACGAATTTCGTTTGGTCACTGCCAAGAAGGAAGCGGAAAAGGTAACGATAGAAGCTCAAGGTAAAGCGGATGCCAACCGTATTTTAAGCGCTTCGTTAAATGATCAAATCTTAAAAGATAAAGGAATCGACGCCACATTAAGATTGGCGGAGTCTCCCAACTCTAAAGTCGTCATTGTTGGTGGTGGCGGTGAAGGTTTACCCCTCATATTGGGAAATAATTAAATGCTAATTATTTAGGGTAGGTCAATACGGTTAAAACGATACGCTTTTTGCATCATTTTTAATAATTGTTTTGTAAACTCAAAAATACCTTTTACTTTTACAACGTAATGAAAAATAGAACTACACATCATCATTCCCATACACACGCTCAGGCGAGGTAGGAATGTATTGTAGTAGTACAACATATTTAAAAACCCGTTTGAGCAATCAAACGGGTTTTCTTTTGGGCCTCGGCCGCATAAAGCCAATAGTTTAGGGTAATGTTCAAAATATAAGGTTTAAGAAATGACGAAAATTAGGATTGCGATTCAAAAATCAGGGAGATTAAACGAAGATTCACTTCAAATTTTAAAGGATTGCGGCATATCCATTGATAACGGGAAGGACCAGCTGAAAGCTTCATCCAGAAATTTTGCAATGGAAGTATTCTATTTGAGAAATGGGGATATTCCACAGTACCTTCGCGATGGGGTGGTCGATATCGCCATTATCGGAGAAAATGTACTGATAGAGAAGGGTGAGGATATTACCATAGCGGAAAAACTCGGTTTTTCTAAATGCAAGGTGTCGTTGGCGGTACCAAAATCCGTGAAATATACGTCGATAAAGGATTTTGAAGGAAAACGTATCGCGACTTCGTATCCGAACACGGTTACCAATTACCTGCAGCAACAAGGCGTAAGCGCAGAGCTACATATCATTACGGGATCGGTAGAGATCGCTCCCAATATTGGTCTGGCAGATGCCATTTGTGACATTGTTTCCAGTGGCAGCACGCTCTTTAAAAATAATCTGAAAGAGGTAGAGGTCATGTTGACCAGCGAAGCAGTATTGGCCGTATCCCCAAAAATTTCGAAGGAGCGGCAAGCCATTTTATCGAAATTGCAGTTTCGAATACAATCGGTTTTGCGGGCAAGACAATCGAAATATGTATTGTTGAACGCCCCGAACGGGAAACTAAAGGAAATTCTGGGTCTTCTGCCGGGAATGAGGAGCCCGACCGTATTGCCGTTAGCGGAAGAAGGCTGGAGTTCTGTACATACGGTAATCCATAAAGATACCTTTTGGGAGGTCATCGATGAATTGAAAAATGCGGGAGCGGAAGGAATACTTGTTTGCCCAATCGAGAAAATGGTTCTGTAAAAGGCTATTCGCTTAAATTAAAACTGAATTGTTTGCCTAGGGCTAAAAGCCAAAGGCTAATTGCTATTTAAAGAAATGAACAAAATAAATAACCCCAAAAGAGAAGACTGGACCGCTGTTCTAAAACGTCCTACACAAACGGTAGCGGATATTGAAGGATTGGTGAATGGTATTTTTAAGGAAATAGCGGAGGACGGAGATATTTCGCTTAAAAAATATACGCAGCAATTTGATAAAGTGTATTTAGAAAACTTCTTGGTTTCTGAAGCCGAAATCAAAGAAGCCAACCAAGTCGTTTCATCCGATTTGAAAAACGCGATTCAATTGGCTAAGTCCAACATCGAGACATTTCATAAAGCCCAAAGAACAACCCGGGTCGAAGTAGAGACGACGAAAGGGGTTTTATGCTGGCAAGAAAAACGGCCTATTCAAAAGGTGGGGCTTTATATTCCTGGAGGAACTGCTCCGTTATTTTCTACCATACTGATGCTGGCAGTACCTGCTTCCATTGCGGGATGCTCAGAAATCGTACTCTGTTCCCCACCAGACCTAGAAGGAAAATTGAATCCTGCCATACTGTATACGGCAGCGCTATGTGGAGTAACCAAAATTTTTAAGGTTGGCGGCATACAGGCGATTGCAGGGATGACCTTTGGAACGGACAGTATTCCGCAGGTCTACAAGATTTTCGGGCCTGGAAACCAATATGTGACCGTCGCGAAGCAAATTGCTACGAAATATGGTGTCGCCATCGATATGCCTGCAGGACCCTCTGAACTACTGGTAGTAGCCGATGATTCTGCCAATGCGGCATTTGTGGCCTCCGATTTGCTTAGCCAAGCAGAACATGGGGTGGATAGTCAGGTACTCTTAGTTTCTACTTCCAAAAATCTGATCGACGCTGTCGAAAAGGAGGTGGAATTACAATTGGAAGATTTGCCAAGAAAAGAAATTGCCAGAAAGGCGATTGCGAACAGTAAATTGATTTATGTCGAAAACGACCAAGAGGCCATAGACCTGATCAATGAATACGGACCCGAACACTATATCGTTTGTGTAGAAAATGAGGATTTTTATATTGAACATACGCTCAATGCGGGTTCTGTTTTTATTGGTAACTACACCCCTGAAAGTGCGGGCGATTATGCCTCTGGAACCAATCATACTTTACCGACCAATGGCTACGCGAAGCAATACAGCGGAGTGAATTTGGATAGCTTTATGAAAAATATGACGTTTCAGAAAATCAGTTCCAAAGGGATTAAAAATATTGGGAACGCGATCGAATTAATGGCGGAGGCGGAAGGTCTGCAGGCACATAAGCATGCGGTCACCCTTCGCTTGAAAAGTTTAAAGTAAGCCCCTCCCATCCCTCATCAATAGGGAGGGCTGGATATTGTTCTTCCTTTTGAAAAGTTGGATAGAATAATTTAAGAGTGAGAGGGTAGTATGCAGCAGGGGCAAGAATAGTTTTTAATACATTATTAATTGAGGATGAGTTTCAATCTAGATAATATAACGCGGGAAAATGTGAAGGGGTTGAGTCCCTATTCTTCTGCACGTGACGAATATGTTTCCGATGGTTCTGAAATGGTTTTTTTGGACGCCAATGAGAATCCGTTTGAAAATGGGGTGAACCGCTATCCAGACCCGCAACAACGTAGGCTTAAAGCGATTTTGGCACATCAGAAAGGAGTTTCTGAAAAACACATTCTCTTAGGGAATGGTAGTGACGAAGTATTGGATCTATTGTTCAGGGCTTTTTGTGAGCCTAAACAGGACAACGTCATTACCTTACCCCCTACATACGGGATGTACAAGGTTTTGTCGGGCATTAATGTAGTAGAAAATCGGGAAGTATTGCTGACCGATAATTTTGAACCGAATGTACCTGCCATTAAAGAAAAGATAGATATCAATACCAAATTGCTTTTTATCTGCTCCCCCAATAATCCGTCAGGAAATAGCTTTTCTCCCGAAAAAATTGAAGAACTTCTCGATGTATTTAACGGCCTTATTATTATTGATGAGGCGTATATCGATTTTTCGACCTTTAAAAGCTGGTCGTCCAAATTATCAAAATATCCCAACTTGGTGGTTACGCAGACCCTATCCAAAGCGTATGGATTGGCGGGTATTCGGTTGGGCATCTGTTTGGCATCCGAAGAAATCATCGCGGTCCTGAATAAAATAAAACCTCCTTACAACGTAAACGAGCTCACGCAAGAAAGGGCCATCCAACGCGTATCCGACCTTGAACATGTTCAAAATGAGGTTTCCAAAATACTGGCCGAACGCGATAGGTTGGCAGTGACTTTAGAAACCATTCCCTTTGTTTCTAGTATATACCCCAGTGACGCCAATTTTATATTGGCAAAAGTGGACGATGCCGCATTGCGCTACGGACAGCTTCTGCAAAAAGGGGTTGTTGTCAGAAACAGGGCTACACAACCCTTATGCGAGAACACATTGCGTTTCACCGTGGGTACGGCAGCCGAGAATAAACAACTTATTACCGCATTAAAATCCATCTTATGAGTACAGGAACACCTGAAAAAAAATTATCCTTGGGGCATCAAGAGGGCAAAAGAGTTCTTTTCATAGATCGTGACGGTACCCTCATTAAAGAG
>JBARCC010000640.1:0-4863 GCA_049793635.1 Maribacter sp.
GTTAACAGACTGTGCAGTTTGTTTTGACTTTTAAGCGATGCGTTACATAAGAATAACCGCAGTTTAACGATTAAAAAATGGGTCTGTCGATGTTATGGTAGCGACCACGACATTGAAAAAAAACAAAACCGACGGTTTGGTCGGTTTTGGCGAGTGATAGGATTCCTTTCAAAAAATCGATGAACTGCGAGCTACCTCAACAGGAAGGTTGGATTATCCGGCGAAAAACACTTCTAATTCCTTCAGGGTTTCGGTCGATGTCTGAATATCTTTTACGACTTCCCCTTTGTTCAACACCACAATACGTTCGCATACTTCGGTCACGTGAATTAAATCGTGGCTTGATACCAATACGGTAACTTCGTCCTTTTCGGCCAATTCCTTGATGATCTGTTTTAAACGAATTTGGGTAGTGGGATCTAGGTTAGCAAAGGGTTCGTCAAGGATGACCACTTTGGGGTTTCCGATGAAGGAAGCTACTATGCCTGCCTTTTTCTGATTTCCCTTCGATAAATCCCTAAGGTACTTTCTTTGACCTAATATCTCGCCATGGAAAAAATCTTGATACGTAGCTAATAAGGCATCCACATCTGCCTTGTTCTGATCCCGTAAATCACCAATAAAATAAAAATATTCCTCCGGTGTCAGATAGCCTATCAAAAAAGTCTCGTCTATAAAAGAGGACGTGAAGGGTTTCCAGGCTTCACTCGTATTTACCTGTACCCCATTAGTTATGATATGACCCGATGTAGGTTGTATTAAATCGAGAAGTAGGCTAAAAAGCGTGGTCTTGCCGGCGCCGTTGTTCCCAACGAGTCCAAAACTTTGCCCGGCAGGGATAGAAAGCTCCGCTATATTGAGAACCGTTTGTCCCCCGTATTTTTTTGTCAAATTATCTATGGTGATCATGTCTGTTGTTCGTTATTTTCTTCGGCTACACTCCGCAACCGTGTTAATGGTTAATGGTTAATGGTTAATGGTTAAAAAATTCTAAAATTGAAATAATAACCGTTTCAGGGTCTTTTATCTCTTTTCCCTTCCCTTGTTACCTTCTACTTTGTACTTCGTACTTTATATCTAACTACTCTTCTCCTTAAACCCTGCAATCATCCCGTACTTCTTACGCTTGTACTGTTCTGTGATTCGATTTAGCAAGTGATTTTTCATGGCGAAACCAATGATCCCCAGCATGGATAGAACGCCCACGGCTACCTCCACTGAAAATAGGTAATAAAAAATGGAAAACAAGATAATCGGTACTACCAAGACCGGTAACATGATCAAGAATTGAGTGGCGCTCGTGCCCTGCATGTTCCCGAACGGACTCTGATCCAGTTCTATTCTCTTTTTGTTGAAGGAGCCGAAATATAAAATCACCGGTATATTTACCCCAAGGTTGTAGAGTGCACATGCAAAATTGATAAGCAGAATATCCCATCCAAAATAAATGTACGGAATGGTCAAAAGAAACATCGCAACCACACTTACGGTAATCAAGGAAGCCTTAGATTCTAAATAGGTACGCATTGGAATGTTTTGGGACATCATCATACCGTAATAGCTGCTGTCCCATGCGGGAATGAATTGACCAAAATTACTTAGGAAAATTCCGGTCATAAAAACGCCGAGGAACACCTTCATCGGCACCATACTGGCATACATATCTTGTGTATAAAAGAACAGTCCGTAAAAAACAAAAAGTAAGGAGATGAACACTTGGGACTTGGTTCTCTTGTTTCGCCAGATCATTTTTAGGTCTAGCTGCAAAAAAGAGCCCATTTCCCCGAAACGTTTGGTCCAAGACAGATCTGCGGTACTTATGGCGGCCGTTTTGGATTGTAGCGTCGCGTCTAGGTAAATCGTATTTTTTAAATAGGTATAATTTAAATAATAGATAGCAACTGCGAGGCCCATAGGCACTAAGACGCTAATAGGATAGGCATACAATGCATGAAAAACGGGAGTAAGTACTTCTTTTATCGAAAAAACACCAAAATATTCCAGCCCGTACCCAATCGCCAATATACTGGCAATGGCAATCAATACTTTTTCGTTTTTATTGATCAGAAGGTTCACATAATTAATACTTAAGACCATGGCCATGACCGCTACTACCCATAACAAAACATTTAAAACAGGATATCCGTTAAAAAGTAAGACGATCGCAAATGGCATTATAAAAAATAAGGTCAGTAAATTATAGACCGATGCCGCAGAACGCCCTAGAATGTAATGGGTGATTTTACTCTTTTTAACCGGTGTGGTCAAAAAAGGCTTAATATCCATCACCGGAAGTTTTTGCATGAAATAGCGCAATAAAAGTTCAATGAGTATCCAATAGACCATGTATTGACTAATGCTCCACATTGGACTTTGTTCAGGAAATATTTTTTTTAGAATAAAGTATAGTCCCGCTCCGGTAGCCGCCAAAGAAACAAGCATGTACACCCCAAAAAAGCCCATCAGTATTTTGATACCCAAGCTTTTGCCCAGGTTGGAGGATCTAAAAAAAGATTTCCATTGTAGCGATGTAAACATTTTGAACATAGAGGTCGTTTTTTGGCACTCAGGGTATTGGTAAGATAAAACTACAATTTGTTACACAAAACGGATTTTTTTCTTAAACACATTTTATATCCCTAAACCAATGCTTAATTTTGTGTCCTATTTAAAAGAAAGAACGTATGTCGCATTTCCATTCGCTAACGGTGAAGAATATTAAAAAATTAACGCCTACTTCGGTCGCGGTTACCTTTGCCATTCCAAAAGAATTGGCACAGACCTTTACCTTTATCGCGGGACAATACATTACCATTAAAAAAGAGATCAAAGGGAAGCAATTAAGAAGGTCCTATTCCATTAGCTCTTCTCCAGAGAAAGATGGAATTACAGTGGGCATCAAAAAAGTGGATAGTGGTGGTTTCTCCCATTATGCCCATAGCAAACTACAGGTCGGCGACACCTTAGAGGTTATGGAGCCGGAAGGTCGTTTTGTATACACCCCTTCAAAAGAGGTAACGAATATAGCGGCATTCGCCGCAGGTAGCGGTATAACCCCGATCATGAGTATCGTAAAGTCATTTTTGGATAGTAACCCAAAGAACAAATTTGTACTGGTTTACGGGAATAAATCATATGAAGAAACGATGTTCTATACCGATTTGGTGAAACTTGAACTAGAATATTCCAATCGGTTTTTTGTTTATTTCACGAATAGCCAAACTCGGGAAAATAATGCCCTCTTTGGCCGTATAGATACCTCAACGGTCAATTATGCGCTAAAAAATAAGCACAAGGATGTGGATTTCAACAAATTTTACCTTTGTGGTCCTGAAGACATGATTCATTTGGTAAAGGACACCTTGTTAGACAACGGAATCGATAAAGACCATATTCTATTCGAACTGTTCACCGCAACGGAAATCAAGGAAGAACTGCCCATAACAGCTGAGGGTCAAACTGCCGTTACCGTCTTAGTGGATGACGAAGAATTTACATTTACAATGGACAAAAAGACCTTGGTCCTGGACGCGGTTCTCAAAGAAAATATCGATGCCCCCTATTCCTGTCAAGGTGGGGTTTGCAGTAGTTGTATCGCCAGGATCACCGAAGGAAAAGCGGAGATGGTCCAAAACCAAATCCTGACCGATACCGAAATTAAGGAAGGTTTTATTTTGACCTGTCAGGCGCACCCCACGACACCCACGTTGAAGGTGGACTATGATGATGTGTAAAAAAAGCCCCCTAGCCTCCTCATGGGAATTTGTATCAGTGTACTGTTACCTAATCTGTTATTTGATTATCATGATTTCTTGATCTTTTAGGGTCTCGACTCCGCTCGACCTGACAGAAAAGTCCATTTTGATATCAACTACTTCTAGCGATACTATAATACTGTATTTTTTCAGTACGCCTTAATGATATCGTCTCTCTTCTTAAGATTAGGCGCTTCTTTGTTTAAGTAAAAGTTCTCCCCTTTTGGGGGAGCTATAGGGGGCATCTTCCCCCTTCGGGGACTAGGGGGCCTTTTCAAACGTTCTAACCGCCGCTTCGTATCCGATCGCATAGGCTTTTTCAATGCCTTTGCGGTCAAGAATGCCGATATGCTCCAGTTCTTGTGGCTCAATTACCAGATGGCAGTTGTTGATTTTTTCCCGATTTATGGCATAGATCATCAATCCGGTCACCCTTGCGGTAAGTTGGAACGAATTGTTCAGGTACTTTTTATCCAATGTAGAAACCAACGAAACGTTGCTCCCGATTACATAATCCACACGCTTCAACACCGGTTCTGAGGGGAAGTTGTTCATAATCCCACCATCGGCATGCAATTCCCCGTTATATTCTACCGGGCTGAATACGGGCGGCAGCGCGGCGGAGGCAAGTAATGCTTTTACCAATTCCCCTTGACCGATGAATACCTCTTCTCCCTTTTCCAAGTTAGTCGCCACCACATGAAGCTCTTTTTTCAAAGCCTCAAAACGATCTTCGGGGAAATACTGTAGAAAGGTATCTATAAAACGCTCCGTATTGATCAATCCGGGTTTGGCGACCGCAAAATAGTTGTATTTAAAAAGAGGCGTCTCCTTAAAAAACCGAAGCATGTCCGTAACGGATTTATCCGCCGCATATAATGCCCCCACCAAAGCGCCAACGCTACTCCCGGCAACGACCGAAGCTTCAATTCCAAATTCCTCCATGGCCTTGATGACGCCAATGTGGGCCATCCCACGTACTCCTCCTCCGGACAGCACTAAACCCACAGACTTTGAACCTATTTGCATCCTTTTTTTATTGAACTCGTTGATAGAACCCGTTTAGGCGGGCACATAAAAAATGCCGTACAGATGAAATCATCTATAC
>JBARCC010000641.1:0-2783 GCA_049793635.1 Maribacter sp.
GAAGCACCTTTTAACCTTTATATTATGATCGTATTTATCTTATTGATCCCAGTATGTATTTTCGGAATTATTTCTTTAGCGACCAAGAACAAAAAAGAACTCCGCCCTATTAAAGTACCGGTGAACAAAAAACCGTTTTAATCCTTTACCCCAGGTTGTTTAATGGTATAGTTGGTCTTGGCCTTTGCCTCGTCCACTTGTCGTTTAACATCTGCCAAAAGGGCTTTTGCATCGTAAACGATACCGTCTTTTATGGTATATTTTACCCCACCAACACGAACCACCTCATTTTCTTCAGTAAGTTTTATGGCGCCCGTACCGTACAGCACTTTAAAATTTTGCAGCGGATTTTCTTCCACCACTACAAAGTCTGCCAACTTACCTATGGTGACAGACCCCAATTTGTCCGCCATTCCTAAGGCTTCCGCACCCTTCAAGGTAGCCGATTGTATGATTTCCAGTGGATGAAAGCCTGCTTCCCGCAACAATTCCATTTCACGGATATAGGCAAAGCCGTATAATTGAAAGATGAATCCAGAATCGGACCCAGTGGTTACGCGTCCACCACGGTTTTTATATTCATTGATAAAGGTCATCCACAATTGATAGTTGTTTTTCCAAGCTACTTCTTGCTCCGTACCCCAATCGTGCCAATACGAACCGTGTGATATCTTACTGGGTTGATAAAAATCCCATAAGGACGGCAACGTATAGTCTTCATGCCATTCTGCACGTCTGGCGCGCTGTAAATCCCTACTGGCCTCATAGATGTTGAAAGTAGGATCTAAGGTGAAATCGAGTTCCAACAATTCATCCATGACCTTGTTCCAATGGTCTGAATAGGGAGGTGCCGCTTGTGCCCAGAGATTCCCTGCATTTTCAAAGCGGTCCTGCTCGTTTTGGTAGTTGTAATCCAAGGGATAATCTTGAACGGTTCTTTCGTTGAAAAGTGCTTCGGGCAAACCGTACCAATGCTCCATGGAGGTCAACCCCGCACGTGCCGAATGCAGAACGTTCCAACGGGCAACGCTCAATTGGGCATGGTGACAGGCAGAGCCTAGTCCTAATTTCTTATTTTCGTCCAGTGCGGCTTCCATAATGGCGGGTTCTGCACCAAAGAATTTGATACCGTCGGCCCCTTTTTTAGCATTGGCACGTACCCATTCCCGCGCTTGTTCTGGGGTGGAAATTGGAATATCGTTCAATGGGTTGAACGTTTCACTCGTTTGTCCAAAAGCGGTATAGGCCATGATACGGGGTGCAATAATCTCATTTTTGCCACTTTTTCGTTTCAGGTCCATCGTAAAATCTACCCCTCGTCCACTAGGTTCCCTTACGGTGGTTACACCATGGGCCATCCAAAGCTTAAAGACATAGTCAGGTTCCGCTCCTTGCGCCTGACCGCCAATATGGCCGTGCATATCAATGAATCCCGGTAGTAAATACATTCCTGTACAGTCCAGTTCTTTGCCTCCTTGTTTCAATTGAGGGCGTTTACTGTCATCGATAGCGACCCCGGGATATCCGACTACTTGTATGTCTTTGATGCGATTGTTCTCGACCACGATATCTATAGGGCCTTGTGGGGGCGCACCGTTACCGTTGATCAAGGTCACGCCCCTGATGATCAATTGTGTATGTGGCCCGTCCCCCTGCAAGGATTGTGCGTTGGTAACGAGCAAGCTACACAGGGTCATTGCAATGGCGAATATACTTTTCTTGAACATGTACGGGTTTTTAAGTTAGTTGCCTTAAATATAAATAAAGTAGCGCAAAGGACTACCGATTAGAGACGATTTATGGTTGTGAAAAAAAAGAATACGAATGCGGAATATGGGGATTAAGCGACGGGGGATAACAGCTGTTCAATTTCTTGGAATTTAACGATATAATTGGTTCCTTTTTTAGAATTATCCCGTTCAATGGTTCCCCTTAATTGGCGCGTGAGATTGTGGATCAATTTGAGTCCGAGGGATTTCGTGTTTTTATAGTTGATGGTTTCGGGAAATCCTGTTCCATTATCCCCTATTCGAAGGGTATATTGACCATCGCTTTCCTTTTGAAGTGAGATATGGATTTCCCCTTCATTATCATCCTTTATACCGTATTTAAGGGCATTGGTAAGTGCTTCGTTGATAAGCAGCCCTAAAGGAATAGCGGTATCGATGCCCAATTGTACGTTGGGGATATCGATAATGAGATTCACGTGGTTGTCGATGCCTTTGATCGACCTGATCAAATATTCGCTGAGTTCTAGCACGTACGATTTGTATTCGATATGGCTAAGATCTTCACGCATATATAACATTTCGTGCACCATGGCCATTGCGATCACTCGGTTCTGCGTTCCTTTGAGTAAGGCTTTTAATGGTCCGTCATTGATTGTACGTGATTGAAGGCTTAAAAGGCTCGAAACGGTCTGTAGGTTGTTCTTTACACGGTGATGCACTTCTTTAAGAAGATTCTCTTTTTCAAGCATTTGGTTGGTCATGCTTATTTTAGAATTGTAAAGGGCATGGTGGGTTCTAAGTAGATTTTTGCCAAAGATATTTCCAAGGAGGAACACCGCAAAAAGTACGGATAGTGCATCGAAAATATATGCGGTAGCTTCAGGGACTACGTTTTTCGTAACCTTTAGGTCTGTAAAACTTTGTGAAAACACTAAGAGAATTAACACAAAAGTGATGTTCAGGTACAAGACCCCGAATTTTCGATTGGTGGCATATCCCCCGAACGCGACCAAAGCGATCATAAAAATAAAGGAACTTTGAATGCCTCCACTA
>JBARCC010000642.1:0-1942 GCA_049793635.1 Maribacter sp.
TCGAAAGCAGTGGTAAATATAATAGGGGCTTCAACCGCTGTTTTTTGAAAAATCTCAAAACTTAGTCCATCCGCCAATTGAATATCCATAAAAACCAAACCTGGGGGAGTGTTTTTTTGAAACCAAATGACCGCATTTTCAACAGTATCGATGATTTCTAACAATTCATAAGTGAAGTCACACGCTTTTAGCATGTGTTCTAATTGACGTGCCGCCCGTGGTTCGTCCTCAATGATCAGTATATGCATAGCTATCTTTTTGTGCCAACGTCTTTAGTAATGGAAGGGAAACAGAAAATACGGGTCCGGTTTTTACTAATACTACTGGTTTTTCCGTAAGTAACGCATACCGCTTTTCGATATTTTTAAGGCCGACCTGCGTTGAAGGTAGTTGTGTCGATTTTACCTGAATTTTATTATCCACAACAACACAATCATCCTTGATATAAATATGTATCTCTAGTGGTTTCGCCTTGGAAATTATGTTGTGCTTAATCGCATTTTCCAATAAAAGTTGAAGGCTCATGGGCACAATCATTGCGTCAAGCGACGCATCCGGTACGTTCCAATTTAATTTGAGATTATCACCGAAGCGTTCCGATTGTATGTGTATGTATGCTTTGGAAAATTTTAGTTCATCCCGAAGAGGAATCAGATTGGCGTTTCCCGCTTCTAGAAGAAAGCGATACATGTCCGATAATTTATCCACAAACTCCTTCGCATCCTCCTTTGAGTTATGATCGATGATGTCTCGCAGCGTATTTAGGGTGTTGAAGAAAAAATGGGGTTGGGCCTGGTTCCGAAGTGCATCCAATTGTGCTTGTACAATGGCCTGTTTTGATTGTTCTTCTTCCCTAACCGATTTTTGGAGTCTCATGAAAAAGTAAACGGCCTCATAAATCGCCATGGTCATCATAGTGATGAAAACAATGAAAACCAATGCTTTGGACCGTTCTTGGAAATCATAGGTGACACCTTTGAATAGAAAAGACAATAAGGTAATTCCCATGAAGTCGACCACAATTACCGTGCTCACTATGGCAAGAAAAAACAGGGAGACCCGCACTGTACTATCTTTTAAGGCTGGATATTTTTTCCGCAAAAAAATCATAATCGCCCTATTGATGAACCAATCGATGATGGTAAAGCACAACGATACGCCGTAAGTAATGGCGATCTCTATAAAAAGATTTTCGCGGGTCGGGTTGCCTATGAAATAGAACGTAGAAAAGCTAATGATCAAAATACCAACGATTTTGAACCAGAAGTCATCGAAGCCTAAGTATTGAATGCGTTTCTTTTTGCTATAGAACATAGGTAACTATTAAAGGGCGATTACAGGAATACCCTGTTTCGCCTGAAAGAATACGTAACCGATCAGCGCGGCGAATAACAATGCAAAAATGGTGACCGATAGTAGTTGTTTTTTGTTGCTAAAATTACTTTTTTTAGATACCCATAATGCGAACAACGGAAGAATCTGTAGCCCGTGTAATGCGAAAAAATGTGCAATTCTCAAATCTCCACCTTTAGTACTCCAATTCACCAACGGTAAACCGGCTCCACCGTCGGCCACTCCGACCGAATGGGAGACCTGACTGATCATTTGCCCACCGACCCAACTGCCGAAAAAAATAATGATCCAGCCAAGCAAAATGGCCCATTGCATCGATTTGGAGGTGTTCAGTTTCAGGCGAACGGTATCGAAGATAAACAATACCATTACCAAAACAGTTATGCCGACAAAGACACCCATCAATAAAAATAAAATAGCGTCAAATGAGGAGGCCATGTTGTAGTGGGATTGGACACCTCTTGAAGCCTGATAAAAAATAATGAGAAATTCCAAAAAAATTGCCCAAGTATTGATGTGGTTTATGATATTTTTCTTTGTACTGGAATAGGGATATTTGGTTATTAGATATCCAACGGTAAGAAGATAA
>JBARCC010000643.1:0-5711 GCA_049793635.1 Maribacter sp.
ATGTGCCTAAAGATTTGAGACCATAAAATGGATTTATGAGAACAGAATGAAGAGGAGCACATTCATTAATTCTATCGTTCTTTAGTACGAGAAGCTTTTCCGAAAATATTAAGCTCCGAAAGTGTAAATGATGAAGTTGGACAGACATTCATAATAAAAGCACAGATTCAATTCTACAGAAGACCGAGCTGTAAAACGGATTGATTTTTTCAGTACATTTGTTCGATTATTTAAGAATGGGAAAGAAAATTCAAATAGCGATTATGATCATTACCCTCGGCATATTTTTAGTGCCAACGAGTGTATTTGCACATATAGACCTTTCCCATCAATCTGGAAAAAGTTGTTGTTCAGATAACGGGGAACATTCCCATAACGAATGTTGCAAAAAACATCAAAACCGGGACAACGAAAAAAAAGACTGCAACGGCTCGTGCGGAAATCTTGCCTGCCACTGTCCTTCAGCCACCACCTTACCTATAAATTATCCGGTAACTTCGGAAGAAACAAATACTGTTGTTATTGCTGCTTTCAAAAACCTTTGGAACTACACAAAGCAACAGCCAAAACCTGTCTATTTCCAGATTTGGTCCCCTCCAAAATTAAGCTGATACGCTTATCTTGACAGCCATAGCTGTGTCAAATTGAAAACAAATCCCTTGTTTTCAACATTCAATTTTATTTAACAATCTTAATTTTTTTTAAAATGAAATCAATGTTCAACATATTGATAGTACTATCGGTAGTATTATCAACAACTTCGGGCTTCGCCCAAATAAAAAACCCAAAAACCGAAACCGTAAAAATTTTCGGTAACTGCGATATGTGCAAAACGTCCATAGAAAAAGCAGGAAACCTTAAAAACGTCGCTATAGTGAACTGGAACAAAGACAGCAAAATGGCAGAAATAACCTTCGATTCCAAAAAAACAAACAAGGATGAAATTCTAAAACGCATTGCTTTGGCAGGTTATGACAGCGACGAATACTTGGCACCGGATAATGAATACGCACAACTTGCAGAATGCTGCAAATATGAAAGGCTAAAAAAAGAGCCAGTAATAGCTTTGGGCAACACTAAAATGGATATGGATATGCCCGAATCAAAAATGGATATGAATATACCACCTTCTGAAAACCATACAGATATAGCTATGTCTGAAATGAAGGAAACTAATTCGTTGGACGCAATATTCAACAGTTATTTCGCCGTAAAAGATGCCTTGGTAAAAACCAATCCTACGGCAGCGACTGCAAAATCATCGGAAATTTTGGCCGCATTAAAAGACCTAAAAATGGTATCGTTAAAAGCGGAAGAGCAAGCCGCTGTAACTAAAGTAATGCCTTCATTGATGGATGCCGCAAAAAGTATTTCCGAAACCAAGGATATTGGCAAGCAACGGGACACATTCAAAGTGCTGTCAAAAAATATGCACGAGCTCATTCCTTTTTACAATGCCAATGAAACCCTTTATTACCAATACTGCCCAATGCAGGATGCCAATTGGTTGAGCAAGGACAAGACCATTAAAAATCCGTATTACGGTTCACAAATGTTAAGTTGTGGCTCCACCGTGGAAACCATCGACACTAAAAACTAAACAAATAATAAAACACAATTTTCAATAACGAAATGAAAAAAATAATCATCATATTCCTGTTCCTCGGAACGCTTTCCATAGAGGCACAAAATATAGTGCGCTACGACCTATATGTTCGCGATACCATCGTAAATTTTACGGGTAAGGAAAAACACGCCATTGCCGTAAACGGACAAATACCAATGCCAACGCTCACGTTCACAGAAGGCGACATTGCCGAAATTTATGTGCACAATGAGTTGGATGAAGAAACAGCCCTGCATTGGCACGGTCTGTTTTTGCCCAACAAGGAAGATGGCGTACCTTACCTTACCCAAATGCCCATTCCGCCGCACACCGTCCATAAATATACCTTCCCCATCATACAGCACGGGACCCATTGGTACCACAGCCATTTTGGGCTTCAGGAACAGATTGGTATGTATGGTTCTATGATTTTGAACAAGAGACCGGACGATAAGACCTTCAGAAAAGGCATTGACGACCTGCCCACCATTCCCATAGTATTGAGCGAATGGACGGACTTGAAACCAGAAAATGTGCACCGTATGCTCCATAACGCATCCGACTGGTTTGCCATAAAAAAAGGGACTACACAGAGTTATGCCGAGGCCATTAAAAAGGGGCACCTTAAAACAAAACTTCATAATGAATGGAAACGGATGCTTGCAATGGACGTAAGCGATGTATACTATGACAAGTTTTTCATCAATGGCAAAAGTGAAAATGAGGATACGTCGCTAAAAGGCTTGAAAGCGGGTGATAAGGTACGGCTGCGCATTTCAAACGGAGGAGCATCCAGCTATTTTTGGCTAACGTATGCAGGTGATAAAATATCCGTGGTGGCAAATGACGGTAATGATGTGGAACCTGTGGAGGTGGATAGAATGCTTATTGCTGTATCAGAAACCTATGATGTAGTTGTTACCATTCCTGCGGCCAACACTGCCTTTGAATTTTTGGCTACCCCGGAGGACCGCACAAAATCGGCTTCCCTCTATTTGGGTGAGGGCATCAAACAACTTACGGCACCGCTTCCAAAACTGAAATATTTTGAAGGTATGGAAATGATGAACGGAATGATGAAGATGAACGGCGACCTAGACCAAATGGGGATGAATATGAGCCTGCAGCAAATGGATATGAATGTAGTGATGTATCCTGAAATCACGGGACCCGAAGAAAATGCAATAGATGATAGCACCACAATGGATGGCATAGAAAAGCCCGACCACAAAATGGATGAAATGCAGGATATGGATGGAATGAAGGTGAGCGAAGATATATACAAGAGCAACGAACTTTCAGACATTACGACCCTCAACTACGCTATGTTGAAATCGCCTACAGTGACGGCACTACCCCAGGATGCATCCATTAAGGAACTGCACTTTACCTTGACCGGTAATATGAACCGCTATGTTTGGAGCTTGGACAACAAGGTTATTTCAGAAAGCGATAAAATATTGATAAAAAAAGGCGAAAAAGTAAGGATTACCCTCTATAACAATTCAATGATGCGACACCCAATGCACCTGCACGGCCACGACTTTAGGTTGCTCAACGGCCAAGGAGAGTATGCACCGCTAAAAAATGTAGTGGATATTATGCCTATGGAAACCGATGTTATCGAGTTTGAGGCCAATGTAGAAGGCGACTGGTTTTTTCACTGCCACATATTGTACCATATGATGAGCGGTATGGGCAGGGTTTTCAGTTATGAAAACCAAGAGCCAAATCCTTTGATACCAAACCCTGAATTGGCGTTAAGAAAGTTAAAAGGTGATGACCGGGATTTCCACCTGATGGCAGAAAACGATTTTGCGACCAACGGAAATGATGGATTGCTGATGGCTCAAAGTACACGATGGAGTTTTGGCACCGAATGGCGTTTGGGCTACAATGATATGCACGGTTATGAAACAGAAACACACATAGGAAGATATATTGGAAAAATGCAGTGGCTTATGCCGTTTGTTGGGTTTGACTGGCGCTATAGAAAATTGGGACATAAGGAGGTTGAGGAAAATTTGTTCGGTCAAAAAAACACCAAGGATAAACGCTCTTTATTGAGTGTAGGGGTCAATTACACCCTACCGATGTTGGTAATGGCACAAGCAGAAATATTTACGGACGGTAACGTCAGAATACAATTTGAGCGCAATGATATACCCATAACCCAAAGGTTGCGTATGAACCTGATGTGGAATACAGATAAGGAATATATGGCAGGTTTGCGTTATATCACAACACGTAATTTGGGGATTACCACTCATTACGACAGCGATATGGGTTTTGGGGTTGGTCTTAATTTAAATTATTAATAAAATGAATCGTATAGAAACCAATTAAAGAAGTTAAATCCTAACTCTAAAATTCACAGAATGCAACACTCGTTAAAAGTTCTTAAATTTATGGTAAACGTTTATCAATTATTCTGATATCCGAAAATATGGAGGTACAAATCAAGCTAAATTCTTTGCGGTAGCTTTGGAATACTTTTTTGAGCGTCCAGATTTGCTTAAAAAGAAACATCCTGATTTGTACCAAATGTTAGTCGAATGTTTCCGGCAGAAGCCTATGTATAATTGACGTGGGCAAAAATAGGATATCCTCCAATGCGTATGTATTCCTGTAAACTGTTAATCCATTTGATTTTAAAAATAGTTGACCCCCTTGTACTCTCTTCGATAGTTGTGAAGACTGTATGGCTGAAAGTCCCATATGCGTCAAGAATAAGATGGAAAAAATTAATATGATTTTTTTTCAAAACCTTTTTTCCGATTAAAAGATAATGGCTATTCAAAGTTGGGCAAAAAAAGCCTTTGTCAAGAAATACAAATTTGAAAATAGGAGTAAATGAAAAAGCACATTGTTAAAATCAAATCCATAGAGTTCATAAATTACAATGTTCTGGAAGTGGTAACGGAAAAACCAGAAAATTATGATTTTGAACCATGGCAGGCCACAGAAATAGCAATCAACTTGGAAGGTTGTAAGAACGAAAAAAGACCTTTCACGTTTACTAATTTACCAAGAGAGAAAGATTTGAAGTTTACGATTAAAGTCTATCCCTCACTTGATGGGGTTACCAAAAAACTTTCTAAACTGGAAGAAGGGGCCGAACTGATTCTGGGAGATGTCTTCGGGGCTATCCAGTTCAAGGGTAAGGGGGTGTTTTTGGCTGGAGGTGCCGGAGTAACGCCATTTATTGCGATTTTCAAGTCATTGGGATTTCAAAACGAAATGGATCATAATTCCTTGATTTTTGCCAATAAAACAGAAAAGGATATTTTTCTTGAGCAAGAATTTGAAACGTTACTTGGAAGAAGGTTTATGAACATCCTTTCTGAAGAAGAAACGCAAAAGTATCCCACGGGCCATATAGACAGGGATTTTTTGAAGTCTATTATAACAGATTTTTCACAACATTTCTATGTTTGCGGCCCACCCGAAATGACGGAGAGTGTTACTGAGGATTTAAAAAGTTTAGGGGTTGCTGCCGAAAAAATCGTAATTGAAGATTATGATTGATTTTTAATACAGTAGTTCGGTATAAGCTTTCTTATGCTATTAGCTGTATTGATTTAGGAAATCCTGCAACGTTTGGAGTTACGATGTCAATCAAAATATAATCTTCGCTGGACGGACTTTTTTCGAGAACAGGTCTCAGTCACGTTCATTCATCATTCACCTTTTACCAACTGATAAACCTTTCCGGTATTACCTACAGGACCGGGCTCGTCGGAGGTAAGAACAAATACTTCACCCTCGTTGTTCTGGCCAAATGCCAAAAGAAAATGACCGAGTCTCTTTTCTTGATTTAATTTTAGTTCCTCAAAATTCCACATTCCGGAATCCGATTGCTGCCTATCCGATACAAAAATTGCTCCTGCAGGCTTGCCATGGTGTTGGGTCCAAGTACCAAATATATAATTGCCTTCCAGTGTGGGAATCATATCTCCTCTATAAACATGTCCGCCTATTACAACAAGGCCTTTTCCACCTTGATCAGTTCCTCCTTGATTGAACTCAATCACCGGATCAATAAGGGGCTGACCCATTTTATCCACGTCGGGGCATTCTTCTTTACTCTTATCGTTATTATAGG
>JBARCC010000644.1:0-5586 GCA_049793635.1 Maribacter sp.
CCCCTATTCATACTGATGATGTCCTGTACTACGGGAGAAGGAATTTCGGAAAATACAGATTTTTTTATAGGGATTTGGGAATTGAAAAGCGCTACGGATGAAAAGGGACTAGACATTAGTGTCCCTGCGGGAATTGACATCGTTTTTGAAGACGAGAACGATGGGCTCGATTTTTACGGGGCATCTAGTTGCAATAGATACTTTGGTGGAATTTCTGCTCTCAAGCGCAATAGCCTTAAAATTGCTGGTGTGGGTTCGACCAATAGGGCCTGTACAGATTCTTTTGAGTATTATTATCTTGAAACGCTCCAAAAAGTGAATCGGTATGCGGTTGAAAATAATATTCTTTATTTATTCTTTAACGACGCCTACTTTCTATTTGAACGTCCAAAATCTAAAGAATAATTCGGTTTTGTGATGTGCTATTTGCTAATGAACCCTCGCATATTCCCGAATGATCCCCACACTGGCTAATGTCGATTAGTGTATTCTTCCAAATCAAAAGAAGAATCCGTACATTATTGAATACGCTTTCAAGTAAACATTCTTTTAAATACCCCATTACCGTAAATGAGCCATGTGTACCCGGTAGACAGGCAATCGATTTCTTACTGAAAAATCTAAAAATCCAGTATTCGAACTCACTAGTTAACATTCAAAACCCAAAATGCACATCTGGGAATATTGGCTTCACTCTAGCACCTTGGCCGATGTTGGAACTTCGAAAAAATCATCGGGAAGCTCCTTTTTGAAACTGATGTCCGATACTTCAATTTTAGTGATATACTCCCCAGGTTGTTGATCATCGGTCAACCAATAGGTCTTATAATCGGTCGGGAAAAGAATACCGTCCACGGTGGTCTCCCCGATAACTTCCATGAATTTTTCGGGTGCATGCCCACCCTCCTTAAAATATTCGGGATAGGAAACGATATACCGAATCACCTTTAATTGATTCGATTCCACACTGATGTACAGTATATAATAATCATCTGGGGCATCGCCGGTGCCCGCAGCAAAGGTTACTTTAACCACATGGTGATTCTTATCCTTGTAGATCACTTGTGGCATCAATTCTAAATGTACTCCGGTACCGTCCAACACGAAGGGTTGTCCCAAAAAGTAATAGGGTGTCAACGCCCAAAACTTGGTGTCATAGGCAAAAGCGGTACTGTCCACTGCCTGAATCCAAGCAGTTTTGCCCGTCCAACCGAAATGCGCCGTACTATCGCCGACACTGGTATGCTTGGCCTTATTACTCCAAGTATCTATGATTTGGTAGCTATCCCGCGCGGTACCCTCTACCGGTTGGTAGTTGAACCGAAAAGCCAAAGCCCCGTTCTTATACCAGGTGGCTAACCCACCGTGGGCTTCCATAGCGTTCCAAATTACTTTTCCGGCTTCCGATTTTTCAAGTGTTGTCCTTGCCTTTTCGACCCTTTTCCCAATCCAACTTAACGGGACCATGGCAGCCTTCCCACTAGCCGTGATTTCCGTTTTTACAGGGTTTTCAGGTGTGTTGCCATTTTTACAGGATACCAACAAACCGAGCGTAATCAGGGTACTTGCAACTGCATATTTCATTTAGGAACTTGGTTCAAATGGTAAATAGATACCGGTTATAAGGCTTTATGTTCTAAACTGGATTTTTTCCGGTCCTCGTAATTTTGGGCAACGATCTTATCGAATTGCTCGGGGGCCTCAAAATTCATCTTGATTTCTTTATGTCGTTCCTCACCACCAAAAATTACATTCAATTCCTTCTTCAAAAACGCCTCTAAAGAACGCTTTGCTACAAACTCAGGGGAATCCATCGTTCGACCCTCGAATTTTTTCATCATATCGGTGTCCGTCGCAGTAGGAAACGAACAGGTAACCGAAATATGAAAAGGTGCCAACTCCCTTCGCATTGAATCCGAAAATTGGCTCAAAGCCGCCTTCGTGCTTCCATAGACGGCATAAAAAGGCATGCCTAGAAGCCCCAATCCTGATGATATATTTAAAATTCCCGCTTCCTTGGATGCCTTCAACAACGGAATACAGTACTTGGTAAGTAGCATGACCGCCGTGATATTTACGGCCACCTGATCATACAGATCCTCATCTTCGATATCTTCCAACGGCCCCGCCGAAACGATACCCGCATTATTGATCAATACATCAAGATGGCCCCATTTGTCCTCTATACGGGCTGCAGCTTCCCGCAAAACCTCTATATCCGCAACATCCCCGGCTATTCTCAGAAATTTCACCTCTTCAAATTCTTGCGATAATTGTTTTAGATGTTGCTTGTCACGCGCGATGACCGCGATATTGCGAACACCCCCTTTGATCAATTCCTGAACCAGGCATTTACCAATGCCTCTGGTACCCCCGGTGATGAGTACATTTTTTCCTTCTAGTTGCATCCTTTGAGTTGAGTTAGTTAAAATACAGCCTCAAATTAGCTAAAAAATCACTCGTAAAACCCATAAAACTAGGGTAAGCCCAAAGAATTGAGAAAGTAGGAATTTGGCACTCCAAATTTTAAGAAATTCTTAATCGATACGGGAATGTGCCCCGAAAAACCAATATTTACAGGTGTATACTGACCTCAGGGTAAAACGGATCTAGAACGACATCCCATCGTTTTAGCGGTATTGAATCAAAGACCCCAAAAAATTCCTCCTGAGTCATACAGGTTGAACCTTTTGGGGTCTTTATTCCTTATAAAAAATAGGCTACTACTAGCGCTTTATGCTTTGTTGCAGTACGGAAAAATAGAGTTATTGACTAATGCTCGCTTACGCTATTTTATTCCGTTTTCTATCGTTTTCCGTAAGGTAAATTTTACGAAGCCTCAAGTGTTTCGGAGTTACCTCCACGTACTCATCTTTCTGAATATATTCCAAAGCCTCCTCTAAAGAAAACTTAATGGCCGGTACGATCTTCGCTTTATCATCTGCCCCGGAAGAACGTACGTTCGATAACTTTTTGGTCTTGGTGATGTTCACGGTCATATCATCACCTCTTGAGTTTTCCCCAATAACCTGACCCTCGTAGATATCTTCACCCGGATCAACGAAAAACTTACCACGATCCTGTAACTTATCGATCGAATACGGAATCGCTTTTCCCTTTTCCATCGAGACCAACGAACCGTTCTGGCGTTGAGGAATGTTGCCTTTCATGGGCTGATATTCCAAGAAACGGTGTGCCATAATGGCCTCACCTGCCGTTGCGGTCAATAATTGATTACGCAATCCTATAATGCCACGAGATGGGATCTGAAACTCACATAACATGCGGTTGCCCTTGGCTTCCATCTTGGTCATTTCACCCTTACGCATTGAGACCATTTCCACGGCTTTTCCAGAAACCTCATCCGGTAGATCAATGGTCAAATGTTCGATCGGCTCACATTTAACCCCATCAATTTCCTTGATGATTACCTGTGGCTGCCCTATTTGCATCTCATATCCTTCACGCCGCATGGTTTCGATCAATACGGAAAGGTGCAGTACCCCACGACCAAATACCAAGAACTTATCGGCACTATCGGTTTCATTGACCCGAAGCGCTAAGTTTTTTTCCAGTTCCTTGGCCAAACGGTCGTTGATATGCCTAGAGGTCACAAACTTACCATCTTGCCCAAAGAAAGGACTGTCATTGATGGTAAACAACATGCTCATGGTCGGCTCATCGATGGCGATGGTCTTCAGCGCTTCCGGATTTTCCAAATCGGCGACCGTGTCCCCAATCTCAAATCCTTCAACACCTACCAAAGCACAAATATCCCCGGTTTCAACTTCCTGCACTTTTTTACGGCCAAGACCTTCGAAAATGAAAAGCTCCTTTATTTTAGATTTTACAATACTCCCATCTCTTTTTACCAGAGAAATTTGTTGGCCCTCTTTTAAGCTGCCCCTTTGCAATCTACCAATGGCGATCCGTCCTGTAAACGAAGAGAAATCCAAAGAAGTGATCAACATTTGTGTATTTCCTTCCTTAGGTTCAAAAGTAGGTACATGCTCGATGACCATATCCAAAAGAGGCTCTATATTGTCGGTCTCATTTTTCCAATCATCGCTCATCCAATTGTTCTTTGCAGAACCGTAAACGGTAGGGAAATCCAACTGCCATTCTTCGGCACCCAACTCGAACATTAGATCGAACACTTTTTCGTGTACTTCCTCTGGGGTGCAATTTTCTTTGTCGACCTTATTGATCACCACGCAAGGCTTTAGGCCAAGATCGATCGCTTTTTGCAATACAAAACGTGTTTGCGGCATTGGCCCCTCAAAGGCGTCGACCAGTAACAGAACACCGTCTGCCATGTTCAAAACACGTTCTACCTCACCACCGAAATCGGCGTGGCCCGGGGTATCGATAATATTGATCTTGGTACCCTTATAAATAACGGAAACGTTTTTGGAAGTAATGGTAATACCACGTTCACGCTCCAAATCATTGTTATCCAAGATTAAATCGCCAGCGTTCTCGTTCTCACGAAAAAGGCTGCAGTGGTACATGATTTTATCGACCAAGGTTGTTTTGCCGTGGTCAACGTGTGCGATAATCGCAATATTCTTTGTAGTGGACATAGGTGTATTTTAAGCGTGCAAAGATACTTCAATTTTCGATAGACACACTTAATCTTATGTTATTTTTATCTTACTGATTTTGAGAGGATTCAGGAAAGCATCGGCTACTTTTTTCTACCGCCGATGACCCAGCCCAACCTAGCATCGATTAAAATACCCGGAGTGGTTTCAAATTGATTATTAAAAACCCCGGGACCAAAAGAAAGGCTCCAATAAAACCCTTTGGGCCGCGTACGCTGAAGACCATATACCAGCGCTACATTATAATAATAATCCGATGAAAGCTCCAAATCCCCGAATAAAGGTCGACCAGATTGAAATTGATTGACAAGACTTACATAATTACCGCTATTCCCAGAAATATTCTTGTCTTTGCGGAGCCTTCTTTGCATGTTTACATAATTTCTGTATTCTGCCTGTACACCGGGATAGATTCCAAATTCAGTGGTCCTATCAGAACCTCCTCTTACTGCAAAACCGGTGAACGCCTCTACATTAACGGTCGAGGCTCTACCGACTCCAAATTCATAGGAAACCCCTGGTACCAAAGCATTAATTTTGAAAAGTCCGTTCTCTACCACGTTATCGGTTTGGGAATTTGCAAAAAGGGAGGCAAACAGTAGGATTGGGATGATTGCATTTTTCATTCTTTAGGTTGATTAGGTTTTGAAACAATTCATCAATAACCAGACCAAAATAGACTATTCTATACGGTCTTTTTCGTCTTCCAAACCGGTTTTTCGCTCCCGTACTTTTTTGATTTCATTGCTGCCGAAATCATAGGTAATGCTCAACGCTACCTGCCGGCTATCGCTGCCTCCACTTCCGTTAATGAACAAATCTCCAAATTGGGTCGTTCCTCTCCAAGGGTTGGTAAAGAGTAGGTCATTAAAGGCAAGCCTGGTCGTAAGTTTATCCTCGAAAAATCGCTTTTGAAAAGCGAGGTTTAGGGAACCTAATGCTGCAGTTCGGTACGTTCCGCCCCAAACCGTCGGAGAGCTAT
>JBARCC010000645.1:0-7944 GCA_049793635.1 Maribacter sp.
GCTGGGGGAACTTCTCGGGGACCCTCACGGTGCCCCCGGGCACGGCCACCCTCGACCTCTGGCTGTTCACGAACTACGCCTCGCAGTCCCCCGGGACGGTGCGCTACGACAACCTGGTGGTGAGGAAACAAGATCAAAATATCCTAACAGGGAAATCGATAACTAATTCGAAGGAAAAAAGCTTAGGTCTTTATCCTAATCCTGGTAATGATTTCACCATATTGAAAAATCAAAACAAAATAAAAATACGGGAAATACGTATGTTCGATAATACTGGAAGGTTTGTAAGGAATTATTTAAACTTGAATTTTCTTAACAGGGAAGAAATTTTATTGGATTTACATAATTTTAGTACAGGAATTTACTTTATCAACATTATAGACATGGAGGGTAATGTTTATAGAGAACAACTATCTATCCTAAAGTAACAAGGGTTTAAAATCAACTAAAATTATAAGATGTTTTAGCAATTAAAGGGAGAATTAGGTCCAAAACCGTTTTATTGATGGTTATTTCCGTTAAGACATGAAGTTGATTTTTATTATGAACGTCACTAGCTACAAAATCAAAGAGGTTTTCTTTCAGAAGATTTTCAGCACTGGTATTCGTTTCTTTACCATAATAGTTGCAGAGTGACAATAAATTGAGTTGAAACAATACCCCCTTATCCTTTATTTTTTTTAAGGTGGGTATTTTGTTTTGAAGGTACATATACCGTTCGGGATGTGCTAAAATGGGAAAATACCCTTTGGAGGTCACTTTTTGAATGGCTTCATCAAAATTGATAGAAGCCTGTAAATAAGACATTTCGACCAATAAATAGCTTTTTGATAATGGCATAATACCGCCTTCTTCTAAAATATGATCAAATCCAGAATCGATCATGTGTTCAGCAGCAGCCTCAATGGTCACGTGGTCTAGATTATTCATCTTCAATCCGTTTTTGAGCAATGCCAATGCGCTATTGATCGTAGCCGGATTATTTGGATAATAATTTTCCATGATGTGTGGAGTACAGATAAAGTTTGTGACCCCAAATTCACTAAATCCCCTTATAAGTTCTATAGCGGTGTCTACATCTTTCGCTCCATCATCAATACCTGGAAGAAGATGATTGTGCATGTCGACAAACCCGTCTAAATAATCGATTAGAAAATATTTTTTACTAAAGAAATTGAACATAGTGTAATTGTAATTTACTTCCCGATACAGAAATTGGCAAAAATATTACCTAAAAGGTCATCTGACGTTATTTCTCCGGTAATTTCGCCAAAGTAGTACAAGGCTTGCCGGATATCTATGGTCAATAGATCACTGGGAACATCAGTATCCAAACCAAATTGTATTTTTTTAATTTCTGTTAACGCGTTTAACAAGGAGTCATAATGTCTACTATTCGTTACAATGGATTCATTGTTTTTCAATTTTCCAGTTTCCAGAAAACTCAATAATAATTTTTCCAGGGCATCGACTCCTTTTTTTTCCTTCGCCGATATCAACAGGGAATTCGGGAAACTTGTGGTCAAACTATCTATTGATTGTTGATCTAGTGCATCGACCTTATTGATAATCGGAACTACCGATTTATGTTCGTACTTGTGCTCGATTTCTTTTAAATTCAATTTGGCGGCTTGTAATTTGGCTGAATCATCGGTCAATTCGACACCGTTGAGTAAGTAGAGAACTACCTGTGCCTTATCGGCTTTCTCGAATGTTCTCTGTATGCCCAGCCCTTCAATAATATCTTTGGTTTCGCGTATACCTGCGGTATCGATAAACCTAAACCCTATACCACCGATTACGATTTCGTCCTCTATAGTATCCCGTGTAGTTCCCGCAATTTCAGACACCAAAGCACGCTCCTCATTGAGCAAGGCATTTAACAGGGTGGATTTACCCACGTTCGGTTCTCCGATAATCGCAACGGGCACCCCCGTTTTAATGACATTGCCCAATGAAAAGGAATCAATAAGATTTTTGAGAACCGTTTCTATTTTACTTACTAACAGCTGAAATTCATCTCTGTTCGCAAACTCGACATCTTCCTCGGCGAAGTCAAGCTCAAGCTCTATCAGGGAAGCAAAATCCAGTAATTGCTTGCGAAGCTCTTTAAGTTGATTGCTAAATCCTCCCCGCATTTGCTGAATGGCGACCTGGTGATTGGCAGCATTGTCACTGGCTATTAAATCGGCTACGGCCTCAGCCTGACTCAAATCCATCTTTGCATTTAAGAAAGAACGCATGGTAAATTCTCCGGGGCTGGCCATACGGCATCCTTTTCTCAAAAACAATTGTATAATTTCTTGCTGAATGTATAAAGAACCATGACACGAAATTTCGACAACATTTTCACCAGTGTAAGAATTCGGATTTTTAAAGACGGAAATCAACACCTGATCTAAGGTAAGTTCCCCGTCCTTTATAAAACCTAGATGTATGGTATGGCTTTTTTGTTCGGTTAAAATTTTTCCGGAAACGGACTCAAAATGTTTTCCTGTTATAGCAATGGCTCTGGGTCCGGAAATTCGTATCACCGCTATTGCACCAGAACCAGAAGGGGTGGCCAACGCTATAATCGTATCATTCGGTATCATCATGCAAAAATAGGAAAACAATCTATCAAAATAACTGTTCTATGCAGTTCCATTTCGGCCAGACCGTCATCATAATTATAACGTAAACAGTATTGAAGATTCGGAATTATGTATACCTTCGAAGCCAAATTAGCTACAAAAAAAATTATGAACTTACGTTATTTATATTCGGCCTTACTTATTTCAGGAATCGCTATCAATTCTTTTGCACAGGAAAAACCTGTTCAAAATGATTCGATTTTAAAAATACAGCAATTGGAGCAGGAGGCCTTAGCGTTACAGGAACGAATAGAGAAAGCTGAAAAGGAAGCTAAAAAAGCGGAAAAGGAGGCGAAGCAAGCTGAAAAAGCTCAAAAAAAGTTAGAAAAGAATGCTAAGAAAATAGCAGATCTACGGGAGGATATTGTGGATAAAAAGGAAGATATCGCCAAGGGCAACCGAAAAATCAACAAACTTCAGGAGGACATGGAGATGGATAAGATTAAGGGAAAACTCTCACCCAACGATATTGAGAAAATTAATAATAAGATTGAAAAAGAAAAGTTAGATCTCATTAAGGAAAGGGAAAAGCTTAGAAAATTAGAGCGAAAGCTTGAAAAAAGCTAAACCGTCCCCAATTTCGAATAAGGGAGCTGTAAAAAAACGATTTTTTCTGTGGATTCAAGCTATTTGAATCTTCTAATGATAGCCTTGTGTCTACCTTTATATTTTGATTTTTATTAGATTTCGATTCTGCTAGATGCGACCTTATTTTTGAAATATATCTTTAGAAAACCCTTTTTATTCGATACATAAGCGGTTTCTTAAAATCTTGCTAAAATGATTTACGAATCACTTGTTTATCATCTATGGTGCTGCCTCAAATAGCATTTTGAATAGGGAAGCATCAAGATTCCAATGAATCATATACTTAAGCTATAGAGTTCGTTTTGAGCTATTATCTAGTATCACAATCACAACTTCTAAGGTCTATAGTCAAGAATTTTCTTGCAATAACATATCTTGGTTGTACTATTAACGATTGAAGGTTCGGAAGAAATATGAACTAGATAGTTTAGGTTCGTTTCTAACTTCCGTTTGCCTTACGTAGTACAACGCAGTGGTTGCCAAGTTGGGTAGTCAAGTTAATTTTGCTGGTTACTATAATACGGTTACAAAACTCCTTATAGGAGTGTATTATGTAAACAACGGGAAATTTGGCCGTCGTTAACATTGAAAGGGTGTTTTACGCGATAACCGCAATTTAAAAGCCGAAAGGTTTGCCTTGTTTAATTTAACCCATTTATTTACTTGCACCTTTTATGGGCCTGGAGCGAGATTTTAGTGTATTAGCTATTTAACATTACGGGCATAACCAGCATCGTTACATATTCGCCTTCATCCAACCCATCAACAGGAGTGAGGATTCCTGCCCGGTTCGGCAAACTCATTTCCAAGGAAACGTCGTCTGAATTTAAATTGTTCAACATTTCTGTCAAAAATCTAGAATTGAAACCGATTTGCATATCATCGCCTTGATAAGAACATGTCAATCGTTCTTCCGCTTTATTGGAATAATCGATATCCTCTGCGGAAATGTTTAGTTCGGCCCCTGCGATTTTTAATCGTATTTGATGCGTAGTTTTATTCGAGAAGATGGATACCCGTCGTACCGAGCTTAAAAACTGATTTCTTGGGATGGTAAGTTTATTAGGATTTTCCTTGGGTATGACCGCTTCGTAGTTTGGATACTTCCCATCGATTAACCTACAGATCAGTTCTGTTTCCTCAAAACTGAATTTGGCATTACTGTCGTTATATTCGATCAACACATCCGATTCGCTACCGGCCAAAATTCCTTTTAAAAGCGTCAATGGTTTTTTGGGCATAATGAATTCGGCCACTTGGGATGCCGATACATCGGTACGTTGGTATTTAACAAGTTTATGGGCGTCTGTGGCCACGAAGGTGAGGTTTTCAGAAGAGAATTGAAAAAATACTCCGCTCATCACCGGTCTTAGATCATCGTTGCCCGCCGCAAATATCGTTTTATTGATGGCGGTGGCTAAAATATCTCCCAATAGTGTGGTGGAACTCGGGCTGGTAAGTTCTACCGCTTTCGGAAATTCTGCTCCATCGGCATAGGCTAAGGCGTATTTACCATGGTTCGAACTGATTTCGACGGTATGATTATCTTCCACTACAAAGGTTAGTGGCTGTTCGGGAAAAGTCTTTAAGGTTTCTAAAAGTAGGCGTGCAGGTACCGCAATAATTCCTTGGCTGTCGGAATCGACCTTGATGACCGAGCTCATGGTCGTTTCTAGATCAGAAGCAGAAACGGTCAATTTATCCTTTTGTAAATCAAACAGAAAATTATCTAAAATAGGTAGCGTATTGCTATTGTTGATTACTCCTCCCAAAATTTGGAGTTGCTTTAATAAATAGGTACTTGAAACTATAAATTTCATGCTTTGATTTTTATGGGTAACTTTTCGGTATCCGTCAGAAGTAATCGAACGTAACTACGCTAAGCCGTAGTTTATATTACATGCAAATATATTTTAATTGAACTTTTAAAGGAAACAAACTTATTAACACTTTAAATCCATCACCGGTAGGGTAAAGCTGCTGGTTTTGCGATGCGAACTACTTTTGTGCCACTTTGATTTAAGAGTTATCAACGAAAAATTTTAGGTGACCGCCGCTATATTGATCTTTATACACGGCATTCAGCAGTTGATAAACTAAACGAACTCAACCATAATGGTATCCCTGTAATCCAAGCCCAATAGCGAGGAGGCACCGCCTACCGTGTTCATATTGCTCTTGAATATGGCAAGCTCGATATAATCGGAGGAATTAAAAATGGCTAGAAGGTCTCCTGCACTGTTACGTTGGTTTTTATCTTGGGTGTAGTCGATAAAGTCGTTGTACGCATTGTGTATTTTTTTGATTTTATGGTTTCTTACCAATAGCTGAAATGATCTTCCATTTCTGTAGGCCTCGAACAGGTTTTTTCGAATATTGGTAACCACATTTCCATAATTATCGATATACACCACACTACCTACAATTTTTTTACCATCTTCTGTTATTCTTGGTGAGAATTCCCGCAAGTCTTTTAAATCGGAAAATGGTTTTCCAACGATTTCTAAAGTACCGCCCCTTGCAATGTGGCAGGCCACCTGAACAAATACGTTCAGCACCGGAAATGAATTGGCAATGGAGTCTGGTAACTGGATTTCAACCACTTTTTCTGGTTTCATTTCTGAAGTGATGAGCCCGATTACCCCGGTATTGGCGCTTATAAAATAATGACCGTTGATGAGGGCGGCGACATGTTTGTTTTCAGGCGTCTCTTCAGAGTCCACCCCAACGATATGAATGGTCCCCTTTGGGAAACTTTTATAGGAATTTTCCAAGATATAGGCACACTCTTGAATGTTGAAGGGAATGATGTCGTGCGATATATCAACAATTTTCGCATCGGGAAGTTCGGTGTAAATAGAGCCTTTTAATACCGCTACAAAGTGATCTTTAAGTCCGAAATCTGTGGTTAGGGTGATGATTGCCATGCAGCAATGTTGATATGTTTTTGATTAGTCAAACTTAAATTTTGTTTAAATTTGATACACAAAACTAATCAAAAAAATAGCCATGCGAAATTAATCTTCGCCAACTAATCATCTTTCTAAATTCTACTATTTGAACGAAATTATTTTAGAACTCACCGAAATCAGTCCGAGGGAATTTTTTGGACAACAGAACGAACATATCGATTTACTTAAAAAGTATTTCCCCAAGCTTAAAATCGTTGCCAGGGGTAACAAAATAAAGGCCTTTGGGGATGATGCACTTTTGGAAGAGTTCGAAAGACGCTTTGGGATGCTTACCCAGCATTTCGTGAAATATAATAAGCTGGACGAAAATAGCATCGAGCGCATCTTAACGAGTTCCGAGAAAGATGATCTAAAATCTTCAAATAGCAGCGGTGAGACTTTGGTGCACGGTGTCAGTGGCCGTTTGATCAAAGCACAGACCGCAAACCAGAGGCGATTGGTCGATGCCGCTAAAAAGAGCGATATGGTTTTTGCGGTTGGCCCGGCTGGAACTGGTAAAACCTATACTGGGGTCGCATTGGCGGTAAAAGCGCTGAAAGAAAAGCAGGTCAAAAAAATTATCTTAACACGCCCAGCGGTGGAGGCAGGCGAAAATTTAGGCTTCCTTCCAGGAGACCTAAAAGAGAAACTTGATCCCTATATGCAACCACTGTATGACGCCCTAAGGGACATGATACCCGCCGAAAAATTGGTGCACTATCTCGAAAATGGCACTATACAAATAGCACCGATGGCCTTTATGCGCGGACGGACGTTGGATAATGCCTTTGTAATCCTCGATGAAGCCCAAAATACCACACATGCGCAAATGAAAATGTTTCTGACCAGAATGGGCAGGAACGCTAAATTTTTAATTAACGGGGATCCGGGTCAAATCGATTTGCCCCGCAGAACGATATCTGGACTCAAAGAAGCTTTATTGATTTTACAAAATGTAGAGGGCATAGAGGTGATTTATTTAGATGACAAGGACATAATTCGCCATAAACTGGTCAAAAAAGTCATAGATGCCTACAAGACCATTGAACATCACAACTAAAAATAGACATGTCCAATACCATTTACGAAACCAATTTTAATTTTCCGGGTCAGAAAAAAGTCTATACCGGCAAGGTGCGTTCTGTATATACGCTTGCGAACGATACCTTGGTCATGGTGGCCACAGATCGCCTGTCCGCTTTTGATGTGGTAATGCCAAAAGGTATCCCGTATAAGGGGCAGATTTTGAACCAGATAGCTACAAAAATGATGGCCTTAACGGCAGATATCGTACCCAATTGGTTGACCGCTACCCCGGATCCCAATGTTGCGATAGGTGTGGCCTGTGAACCGTTCAAGGTAGAGATGGTGGTTCGGGGCTATTTGGCAGGACATGCGGCACGGGAATATGCCGCAGGTAAAAGGATGCTATGTGGGGTCGCTATGCCCGAAGGTATGAAAGAGAACGACAAATTCCCAAAAGCGATCATCACGCCCGCCACCAAGGCTGAAATGGGTAATCATGATGAGGATATTTCCAAGGATGATATTTTGAAGAGAGGTATCGTTTCTAGTGCCGATTATGAACTTTTAGAAAAATATACCTACGCACTTTTTCAAAAAGGGACTGAAATAGCCGCAGAACGAGGATTGATTTTGGTGGATACCAAGTATGAATTCGGAAAAACCAAGGAAGGTAAAATTGTGCTTATCGACGAAATTCATACCCCCGATTCTTCCCGTTACTTTTATAAGGATGGATATGAAGATAG
>JBARCC010000646.1:0-4007 GCA_049793635.1 Maribacter sp.
CAGCATTCTTAACATTTTTCAAGGCTGCGGGTGCATGGCATACAAAGGCTATTGGCTTTTTTTGTGCATTAAAGGTTTCTATCAACTTTATGGAGGTGGCATCGTTCGCTAAATCCCATAAAGGGCCATGACCTCCTGGGTAGAACACCGCATCAAAATCCGATGCCTCTATTTTGGACAACTCCTTTGTATTCGCTATGCGCTGCTGCGCTTCGGCATCATCCCAATACCGTTTGGTAGCCGCCGTCTGTGCGTCGTCTGTATTACTGCTGGGATCTATGGGTGCTTTACCGCCTTTGGGCGTCGCTATGGTAATGCTTGCTCCCTTGTCCAAGAGGGTATAATAGGGGCTCGCAAATTCCTCTATCCAAAATCCGGTCTTCTTTCCTGTGTCCCCCAAGGTATCATGGGAGGTCAATACAAATAATATGTTCATTTTTCTTTATTTTAAATTATTGATTCACTGCTATATATTTTAAAAGGGTTACACTTTTACCACCATTTTTCCCTTTTTGTTTCCTTCCATCATATCCAAAAAGGCTTGTGGGGTATTTTCAAACCCTCCCACGATAGTCTCCCTATATTTTAATTTGTCTTCGCCTAACCAAGTCGATAAATGGCGCATGGCTTCCGGAAATTTGTCTTCGTAGTTGGAGACGATAAAACCTTGCATCAAGGCGCTATTCTTTATCAAAAATGGCTGAACACTAAGTCCCGTGGGGAGTTCTGTACTGTTATATACCGAAATGGCACCGCAGATGACCAACCGGGCAAATCTGTTGATACTGAATAGAACGGCATCCGAAATGGGCCCGCCGACATTATCGAAATAAATATCCACGCCGTTAGGTGCCGCTTTTTGGATGGCCCCTTTCATATCCTCGGTAGTTTTATAATTGATACCATGGTCAAAACCGAATTCAGATTTCAGCAGGTCCACTTTTTCATCGGACCCCGCGATACCGATAACGGTAAGTCCCAATATTTTACCTATTTGACCTACTACACTGCCCACAGCACCCGCTGCGCCAGAGACCACCAATGTTTCCCCTTTTTTAGGTTTTCCGATCTCGTGAAGGCCTAAAAAGGCCGTCAGTCCCGTCATACCAATGATACCAAGATACGCGCTCAACGGTGCTTTGTTCGGGTCTACCTTTTGGAGGCCCTCCCCGTTTGAAATTTGTCGGGTCTTCCACTCCATCCGTGCGGATACAAAATCTCCCTTTTTAAATGTATCGTTTTTAGACTCCAGTACTTCCGCTACGATACCGGAGCTTAGTGGTTTACCAACTTCGAACGGAGGTACATAAGACTTGGCGTCACTCATGCGTCCTCGTAAATAGGGGTCTACGGAAAGGTACTTTGTCTCCAATAAGAGTTCCCCATCAGATACGTTCATGTCAAAATCCTCCTCCCTAAGTTCAAAATTGGCTAGGGTGGGAGCCCCTTCAGGTCGTTTTTTTAAGTTTATCGTTTTTATCATTTTTACATGTTTTATACTGTTCTACTTCATTTTATTCCGCTTTCAAAAGATTTGCCACTACATTATCGTCGTGCTATTTAAATCTGCAGGGTAACGGAATGTTCTCCGGTCGCTAAATCAACTTTTTACAAGTCGGCCTACCTCTAATAATAATTGGAAGATCAGTAGGTTCTACTTGAAATTGATTGGATACCGTTTACTATTCAATCGTAATCCTACTAAGAAATATGGCGGATAACGTATTGAAAAGGGATAGCGCAAAGTGCCTTACGGTATCCGCGCATTCCCTATTCATGTTCTAAATCGATTAGTCCCCAGTTGGCACTACTCCGCTGCGATGATGATTGATTTTACGTTTACGAATTCTTTCATTCCAAAGCCACCGTGTTCCCGACCGTGACCAGAATCCTTGACACCACCAAAAGGCATATTCGGTTCCGCCAGTCCAAAGGAATTGACGAACACCATTCCAGTATCAAAATGATGTTCTGCCAGTTTTATGGCCGCGTCCACATCTTTGGAGAAAATACCGCCTCCCAATCCAAATCGGCTATCATTGGCAATACGCATCGCGTCCTCATTATCCTTCGCTTTAATTAGGGATGCAACAGGCCCAAAAAGTTCATCGTCATACGCCGGTTGCCCCTTCGTTACCGAACTCAAAACCGTTGCAGGGTAATAGAATCCAGCACCTTCCGGAATTTCTCCACCGCAAAGGATTTCTGCGCCTTTTTCAACACTTTCACGCACCTGTTGGTGTAACTTTTCACGCAAGTCTTCCCGTGCCATAGGGCCTAAATCGGTTTCTTCCAATTTTGGGTCTCCCAATTTTAGGGCTTTCATGGCCTTTACGAACCCTTCTTTGAATTCGTCATAAATTTTTTCTGTCGCAATAAATCGTTTCGCAGCAATACAGGTTTCCCCATTATTGTAAATCCGTCCTTGAACACTTTTTTCGATGGCCACTTCAATATCGGCATCGTCCAAAATAAGGTAGGCATCATTGCTACCCAGTTCCAAAACCGTTTTTTTAAGTTCCTTACCTGCTTTTTCACCAATCTTTCTTCCGGCACCGGGGCTTCCCGTTAAGGTAACGCCGCGTACGAGCTTATGTTCGATAACCTTATCCGACTGGTCATGATCGATGACAATGACATTGAATAATCCTTCAGGTAGACCGGCGGTATCAAAAATAGTCTTTAGCAATTTCGCGGTCCCGGTCACATTTTCGGCATGTTTTAAGAGTACGCTATTCCCAGCCATGAGATTGGCAATGGTATACCGTATGACCTGATACGAAGGATAGTTCCAAGGTTGAATACCATAAATAACGCCCATAGGGGAGTAGGTGATGATACCCCGTCCACCATCCGAGAGTTCGCGCTCCTCATTTTTTAACGCTTTTGGGGCATTTTCGGCGGAGTAGGTACAGATGGCCGAACAAAGGTCCACTTCCTGCTTGCTCTGTTTTAGTAATTTCCCCATTTCATCGGTCATCAATTCCGCCAACTCGGTTTTATAATTTTGCAGTTCTTTACCAATGGCCTTGATGATTTTGCCACGGTGCTCTACGGATCGATGTCTCCAATCCATAAACGCCTTGTGGGACTGTAGTATACTTTGCTCAGCCTGTTCATTGGTCATATAGGCATAGGATGCCAACGTTTTTCCAGTTGTGGGGTTGATGGTGCTTATTTTCTTTTCTGTTGTTGTAGCCATTTTTATTTTATTTAGTAGTTATACGTTTTATGTTATTGCTGCTCGCTCGGTACGATGTACACATCATTGATATTTACCCTTTGCGGTTGGGAAAGCGCATAGTAGATTGCATTCGCGATATCCTCCGATTCCAAGGTTTCCATTTCCATCATGCCCTTCATTTTATCCTTTATATCCTCATCGGTAATGGTATTGGTCAAATTCGTGGCAACGGCACCGGGTTCTATGGACGTCACGTTGATACCATATTTTGGCGCCAACTCTTGTCGCAATCCCTCAGAGAACATTTTTACGGCTACCTTTGTGGCACAGTACACCGCTCCACCAGGAAAATACCGGTGCGCCGCCATCGAGGATATATTAATGATGTGACCGCCCTTATTTTTCTTTAGCTGGGGCAATACCGCAGCTACGCCGTTTAGCACGCCCTTGATATTAACGTCTACCATTTGTTCCCATTCGTCGGTTTTCAGTTTTTCCACGAAGGAGAGCGGCATCAATCCGGCATTATTGATCAAAACATGCAGGGTGCCAAATTTGGAAACCGATTGCTCCACTGCCTTTTCGAAATCTTTCTTTTTTGTAACATCACCGGGTGTCACCAAAGCGTTGCCCCCTTCTTTTTCAATGACCTTCTTTAAGTCCGTCAGTTCGCCTTTACTTCTGGCCATGAGCACTACATTGGCTCCGTGCTTCGCCAATTTTCTTGCGGTCGCTTTTCCAATACCACTAGAGGCACCGGTAATCAGTATTGTTTTATCCTGTAAATCCATTTGTGTTTTGTTTAAGTTCTACCATAAGATAC
>JBARCC010000647.1:0-2436 GCA_049793635.1 Maribacter sp.
ATAATAAATTTAGCACTGTTTCAAGACAATTAAAATCCTACCAAAATTTAGCGCTTAAAAACAATTTGAGAATTGTTAAAATATTACTGGTTGCTCCCGAATTTAGCGATGACTTTATTTACGATTGTGAAATGGATACCGAAATGAATTTATCACTTTTAACAGCTTCTACCCTATCAAAAATTTTCGAGGTTTTTAAAACTTCAAATTATCAAGAATTCCCACATGTGCTGTTCAGGGATATCGTAATTAATGAAGAGAGAATTATTAAGGCTCTTACAAAATAAAAGCTTTTTTAAAAATTTGTTTAGCTTAATTTCTTGTATTCTCCTCTTTTCCAAATAATCCAACTAATTGATAATGAAAAACCCAGAAAAAGAACGCTTAGCCCAATACCAAAATAAGGAAAAAGATTGGTTGAAATGGGGGCCCTATTTAAGTGAACGACAATGGGGAACGGTACGGGAAGATTATAGTGCCGGCGGTGATGCGTGGAACTATTTTCCGCACGATCACGCCCGAAGCAGAGCCTACCGTTGGGGCGAGGATGGTATTGCAGGTTTTTCGGACCGCTATTGCAACGTATGTTTTAGCCTAGCCATGTGGAACGGCCAAGACCCGATTCTTAAAGAACGTCTTTTCGGGTTGACCGGACCGCAGGGCAACCACGGCGAAGATGTAAAGGAACTGTATTATTATTTGGAGAATACGCCTTCGCATTCCTACATGAAGTACTTGTACAAATATCCACAGCATAGGTATCCGTACGAAGAGCTGGTCAAGAACAATCAGAACAGAAACCGCCATGAACTTGAATTTGAGTTGCTGGACACTGACCTTTTTAAAGACAATGCCTATTTTGATATCACCACGGAATATGCAAAGGCAGACGACGAGGATATCCTTATGCACATCACCGTTTCCAACCGAAATACCAAAAAGGCGACCCTGCACCTCTTACCACAATGCATCATGCGAAACCATTGGACGTTCAAGGACATGCCCAAGAAACCCATCATCAAAACAAAGGGAAAGAAAAACAACCCGAATGTAGTCATCGAGCATCCTTACGTGGGAGACTATACCCTCTACTTTCAAACTGCCGACAAGCTATTATATACCGAAAACGAAACCAACAGAGAGCGGGTCTATAACCAAAAAAACAGTCATCCGTTCAAAAAAGATGTGTTCCATACCGCGGTCTGCAACAACGACTATGACCTTGCCACCAAAAATACATCGGGGACCAAGTTTGCCCCCTTGTATGTGCTAGAATTGCAAGGCGGGGCCACAACAACCATACAGTTGCGGCTTTCTACCCATACCTTGGAAGAACCTTTCAATGCAGACTTTCAAAAAATCATGAAGGCACGTCAAAAGGAATGTACCCACTTTTATGACGCTATAGCGCCAAAGGCAAGCCCCGAGCGCAAAAAAATTCTCAAACAGGCTTTTGCGGGGTTACTGTGGACGAAGCAATACTACAATTACGAAATCGAACAATGGTTGGCAGGGGATTCCAAAACTTCGCAACCTCCAAAAGAACGCCTATCGGGTAGAAACAGCCACTGGAAAAATCTGCGGAACCATGACATACTTTCCATGCCCGATGCATGGGAATATCCGTGGTATGCGGCTTGGGATTCGGCCTTTCACTGTGCGTCATTTGCGCTCATCGACCCCCATTTTGCCAAAGAGCAGTTGCTCTTGTTCACCAAGGAATGGTATATGTCGCCCAACGGACAAATACCTGCCTATGAATGGAACTTTAGCGATGTAAATCCTCCGGTACAGGCATGGGCCACCCTACAGATTTTTAAGACCGATAAAGAGAAGACGGGCAAGGGCGATGTGACGTTCCTAAAACGGATGTTCAACAAACTCTCGCTCAATTTTACATGGTGGGTGAACCGTTTAGACCATAATGACAACAACGTTTTTCAAGGCGGCTTTTTAGGCCTTGACAATATAGGGGTCTTCGACCGTAGCCATGGGGTACCTGGTGGTGGCGTTCTCGATCAGGTAGACGGTACCGCATGGATGGCCCTCTACAGTTTGAACATGTTGGAGCTGAGCTTGGAGATTGCGAAAGAAGATGATTCCTATGAGGATATGGCGACCAAGTATTTCGGGCACTTTATCTTTATCGCGGAAGCCCTGAACAAGATGGATTCCGATAAGGCCAACACCTGGGATGATGAAGAAGGTTTTTTCTACGATCGTTTGATATTGCCCGACGGCAGGTCGGGAACCATTAAGGTTCGATCTATCGCAGGAATGCTTTCTATTGCCGCCGTATTGACCATCTCAAAGGAGACCTTGGACCGCTTCCCGAAATTCAAGTCGAGCGTAAAATGGTTCAGGAAATACCGTGTTGAGCATTTAAAGTATCAGGTCATACAGGATTTTTCCGAAGGGGACGACCTTCTTCTATCC
>JBARCC010000648.1:0-2294 GCA_049793635.1 Maribacter sp.
CCTATAAAGATATTATAGATTCGTAGCCCGCTTATTACCATGGGCTATGCTTTCACGGTGTAATTAAACTTTTAGCTTAAGGTACTAGATGACCTCCAAATAGATAAAAAACCAATGACTGGCAGCACCTCCCAATACAAAAAGATGCCAAATGAAATGATTAAAAGGTATTTTTTTAATCGCGTAAAAGAGAATACCGACCGTATAAAAAGCACCTCCGACCAAAAGCAGTTGACTTCCAAAATCACTTACATTATCCATTAAATTCTGACAATCGAAGATGATCAGCCATCCCATGATAAGGTATAACAGTAGCGAAAGCATCTCATATTTTCCCGTGAAAAATAATTTTAGTACCGTCCCGAACAGCGCAAATCCCCAAACCATATAAAATATTAACCAACCATTCCCATGTACCAAGGTAATTAAGGCCACAGGAGTATAGGTGCCTGCAATCAAGTAGTAGATATTGATATGGTCCAGTATTCGCAATCTTCTTTTTAAAACGGGCTTGTTAACTGCATGATACCCTGTGGAAATGCCCAACAAAGCGATTAATGAAAAGCTATACACATAAATACTTACCGTCGAAAGAAAAGAAGTATGCGTGGTAGAGGTGACTAAAATAAACATGCCGAATAATGCAAACAAAACGCCTACAGCATGTGAAATTGTATTGAGTTGTTCTTCCACTTTTTGAAATGCCACTTGAGCCATACCTATTGTGAGCCTTTACCTGTAACGTTTACCGTGTTTGAAAACCATATCGACGTTTTGAAGTAAGCTGATATATCGAAGTACATCACCCTTTACTGCGATAATATCCGCATCCTTCCCCGGTGTTATCGTTCCTACTTTATCAGATACTCCCATCCATAATGATGGCCAATACGTCGCTCCACGAATCGCATACATGGGGTCGATTCCGAACTCATTGACCCAAACATCCAGTTCGTTCCAAGTTGATTGACTATGGAATTTCATTGGTATGCCACTATCCGTACCGATCATGAGGACTACGCCCGCATCCAGTAATTGGTTCACTTTAGTCTCCAACGTAGGCCTACGGCTTGGCGTTAATTGAAAATAGGGCAGCCTATCCGAATGCTCGAGACTCTTACGTATGTCGGTAACCACACTATCAGGTAATCCCCTATGCCATGAATCCTCATCTATAAATTCAGGATTATCCCTCATGTACTCATAATTGTAGAGGACTTCAACCGTAGGTGTCCAAAACAATGGGCCTCGGCTCATATCGGCAGTTCGTTCTCTGATCATTTCCATAATATCATCAGGATAGCGTGGTGCAGAAGACAATCCGGTATGTTCAAAACAGTCGGCGCCAGCCAAAAGGCCTCTTCTAATTTCCTCTGGCCTATGACTGTGTGCAACCACTTTCAAGTTTTGGTTATGGGCCTCATCCACTACCGCCTTGACCTCCTCCATAGTCATCTGGTCCTGATCGATCAATTTGATTACGTCCACCCCGGCCGTGGCAAGCTTTTTAATTTTCTTGCGGGCGTCATCGACACCATCGATTCCCCATCTAAAATCTTCTGTTCCCGGATAAGGCTTATGTTGAATAAATGGACCAGAAACATAAAGGGTCGCCCCTGGAATATCCCCCCTATTAATTGCATCGCGTACAGCAATACTTTCTTCCAAAGGAGCCCCTAAGTCCCTTGCACTTGTAACTCCGGCCATTAGCAACTGGTGCGCTGATGCGGGCATAATAATATCTTTCCACAGTGGAGGGTAGGTTTTATCCCAGTACGTATAGTCGGAATGTCCCGTAAGCATGGTATGCACGTGCATATCCCATAAGCCCGGTAATACACTCATACCCTCAGTAGATATAATTTCAGCATTTTTTGGAACCATGGTATTGTCTTGATTACCTACGGCAATGATTTTATCACCTTCAATGACGATAACGCTATTTCGAATAGGTTCGGCTCCATATCCATCGATTAAGGTACCCCCGACAAGCGCTTTAATGGTAGCTTCTTGGGAAATTCCTAAATGACCCATGAGCGTTAAAATGAATAAAAGAATCGGATATTTCATGATATAGCTAATTTCCTTAAATATAACTAAAAACACGCTCCAATTCCACATATGAAGGCGAACGCAAAAAAAAAGCCCCCTTACATTACTGTAAGGGGGCTTTCGAAAAAAGGCGGCTACCTACTCTCCCACTTGGTATAGCAGTACCATCGGCGCAAACGGTCTTAACTTCCCTGTTCGGAATGGTAAGGGGTGGGCCCCGTCGCCATGGCCACCTAAGTCTT
>JBARCC010000649.1:0-2868 GCA_049793635.1 Maribacter sp.
ATCCTGATCTATACGATTTTTCGGGTGATAAAATACTTGAATTTTTAAGGGGGCTTGACGACAAGTTGACCACGGTCATGATTTTCGGACATAACCATGCTTTTACCTATCTAGCCAATGCATTCGGTGACAAACGCATTGATAATGTACCTACCAGCGGGTTGGTCCACCTTCATTTTAAAGATAAAAATTGGTCTTCGATTGATCAAGGATCAACAGTGCAAACCCTTTTTCCAAAGCAAATTTAAATATGGTAAAGAATACAAATCAGTATATCAATAGAGAAATAAGTTGGTTGTGGTTCAACGAGCGGGTCTTGCAGGAAAGCGCCGACAAAAATGTTCCGCTAATAGAACGCCTTCGTTTTTTAGGAATTTTTTCCAATAATCTTGATGAATTCTTTAAGGTGCGTTATGCCACGGTAAAGCGTATCGTTGATGCCGGCAAACAGGGTAAAAGTGTTTTAGGGGGCGAGAAGGCAAAAGATTTACTGGAGGAGATTACCAAAACGGTGATTGAAAAACAGACCAAAAGTCTGACGATTCTAAAACAGATAGAACATGAACTTGAGGGAAAGAATATTTTCATCTTAAAGGAAACTGAATTAAATGAAAATCAGAAGGAATTTGTAAAGTCCTATTTCTTAAAAGAGGTGAGTCCTAAATTGATGACCATCATCCTGAACGAACTTACAGAATTTCCATTACTCAAAGATACAGCGGCCTATTTGGCGGTGAAAATGGTAATCACCGGCAACGCCAAGCAAAAGGAAAAAAGATATGCGCTGATAGAAATTCCCAAGGGCATCGACCGGTTTATCGTGTTGCCCGATGAAGGGGAAAAGAGCTTTATCATCATCCTCGATGATTTAATTCGGTATTGCCTGGACAATATTTTCACCATGTTCGAGTATGATTCGATCAGCGCCCATATGATTAAGATCACTCGCGATGCGGAGCTGGATATGGATAATGATTTGAGTAAAAGTTTTATTGAAAAAATTTCACTCAGCGTAGAGCACCGAAAAATAAGTGATCCCGTTCGCTTTGTATACGATAAAAGTATTGGCAAGGATACCTTGACTTTTTTAAAGGATAAAATGAAAATCGAGGATACCGATAGTGTTATTCCGGGCGGTAGGTACCATAATCGTAGGGATTATATGGGCTTTCCCAGTCTGGGTAGAAACGATTTATTATACGATAAAATCACGGCTTTACCGGTAAAGGGATTAAGTATCGAGGGAAGTATTTTGGAAAGTATCTCAAAGAAAGACTATTTGCAATACACTCCCTACCATACCTTTACGTACATCTTAAAATTTTTAAGGGAGGCAGCGTTAGACCCAAAAGTAAGGTCCATTAAAATTACGGTTTATAGGCTGGCCAGTAATTCGCAAGTGGCCGCATCTTTGATCAATGCCGTAAAGAACGGAAAACAGGTTACGGTTCAGATAGAACTGCAGGCACGCTTCGATGAACAAGCGAATATCGAATATGCAGAACAACTGCAAGCCGAGGGGGTCAAGTTGATATTCGGGGTGCCCGGTCTAAAAGTACACAGTAAAATCTGTTTGATAGAAAGAGAGGAAGCCGGACAAATAAAAAGGTACGGGTTCATTAGTACGGGTAACTTTAACGAATCTACTGCCAGAATTTATACGGATTACACTTTGTTTACCGCATATGATCCCATTTTAAAGGAGTTGAACAAAGTATTTGATTTTTTTGAAACTACCTATAAAATCAATAAGTATAAACACCTTATCGTTTCACCACATTACACTAAAAATGCTTTCCAAAAACTGATCGATGTAGAAATCGCCAATGCCATTTTAGGGAAAGAAGCATATATCAAGATCAAGATGAACAGTTTTACTTCCTATAAAATGGTGGATAAATTGTACGAGGCGAGTAGGGCCGGGGTAAAGATACAGCTGATCGTAAGAGGCATCTGTTGTTTGGTGCCAGGGGTAAAAGGGATGAGTGAAAATATAGAGGCCATTAGTATTGTGGATAAATTCTTGGAACATACCCGCTTGTTTGCCTTCGCCAATGGAGGAAACCCTAAGGTGTATATCTCTTCGGCAGATTGGATGACCAGAAACTTGGACTATAGGGTGGAAGTAGGATGCCCCATTTACGACGCCGATATTAAGGAAGAACTCATGGATACTTTTGAGATTTGCTGGAAGGATAACGTAAAGGCCCGGGTGTTTACCGATAAACAGGATAATGCCTATCGAAAGACAAGAGGTCCGAAAATAAGGTCACAATTTGCAACGTATGATTATTACGTAAAAAAACTAAAGGAGAATTAAGGTAGAGCTTACCCGTGAATGCTTACCTGGGTACCCAGGTTTTTCATGATGTCGGCTTCATAGTCGAGTAGTGCCTTCCATTTTTTATTCACGTCTTCGATGCCACCGTAGGTACGGGCGAATTTTAGGAACATGGTATAATGGCCAGCCTCGCTTACCATCAGGCGATGGTAAAAGGCTGCTAGCTCCTTATCCTCCAATGCTTCCGATAGTAATCTAAAGCGTTCGCAACTACGCGCTTCGATAAGCGCGGCAATTAGTAAACGATGTACCAACTGTGTCGTTCGGCTACCTCCTTTTGGAAAAAACCTTAGGAGCTCGATAACGTATTCATCTTTACGGTCCCTGCCCAAAGTGCTCCCTCGTTTTAGGATTAGGTCGTGTACCATTTTGAAATGTCCCATTTCCTCCCTTGACAAGGCAATCAGTTCCTCGATCAATTCTGGATATTCCGGAAAAGAAACAATAAGGGATATTGCGGTACTTGCCGCCTTTTGCTCGCAATACGCATGATCGGTCAATATCTCATCGATATTTTTTTCTACAAT
>JBARCC010000650.1:0-2332 GCA_049793635.1 Maribacter sp.
GGCTTATTATGTGGAAAGTAAAGGCGAAGTCGCCATTTTCGATCCCTTGAGAGAAGTACAGCCTTACTTGAAAAGAGCCAAAAACGACAATGCCAAGATCAAATATATCTTTGAAACCCATTTTCATGCCGATTTTGTGAGCGGTCACGTTACCCTTGCCAAAGAAACTGGGGCACCTATCGTATTCGGACCCAATGCCAACCCAACTTTTGAAGCTGTAATCGCGAAGGACGGTCAAATGTTCAAGCTGGGGGATATTTCCATTGAAGCCTTACATACTCCTGGACATACGATGGAAAGCACAACCTATCTATTAAAGGACAAGGATGGGAAGGACCATGCCATCTTTAGTGGTGATACGCTCTTCCTTGGCGATGTGGGCCGACCGGATTTGGCTCAAAAAATGGGAGAACTTACAGAACGGGATTTGGCGGGCTTTTTATACGATAGTCTTCGCAAAAAAATTATGCCCCTGGCAGATGATGTCATCGTTTATCCGGCGCACGGAGCGGGTTCTGCGTGTGGAAAGAATATGATGAAAGAAACGGTGGATACCTTGGGCAACCAGAAAAAAATGAACTATGCCTTGCGGGCAGATATGACCAAAGAAGAATTTATTACCGAAGTCATCGATGGCTTGCTTCCACCTCCGCAGTATTTTCCGTTGAACGTGAAAATGAACAAGGAGGGCTATGAGGATATCAATGAAGTTTTGGAGCGTGGCACCAAAGCCCTTTCTCCCAACGCTTTTGAAGCCGCCGCAAATGAGACCGGGGCCATTGTTCTAGACGTTCGCCATCAAGATGATTTTGCAGCAGGCCATATTCCACGTTCGATATTCATTGGTTTGGAGGGCAGTTTTGCTCCCTGGGTGGGCGCATTGATTGCTGATACCAAACAACCTATTTTATTGATAACCCCAGTTGGTCTGGAAGAAGAGGCAGTCACCCGTCTTTCTAGAGTGGGTTTTGACGGTACCATCGGGTATTTGGAAGGCGGGTTCGATGCTTGGAAAAAAGCGTCAAAAGAATATGATACCGTAAACCAAGTGGATGCGGACACCCTGAAAACGGCCATTGACACCAAGAACGTTCCGGTATTCGACGTTCGGAAGGAATCGGAATTTCTTTCGGAGCACGTTTTGGACGCTGAAAATACCCCGTTGGATGTTCTGAACGATCATTTGTCCGCTTTTCCGGAAAAAGAACCCTTTTACGTTCATTGTGCGGGCGGGTATCGGAGCATGATCGCGTCCTCTATCTTAAAAAGTAGAGGCATTCATAACCTCATCGATGTAAAGGACGGATTCAAAGCAATACAGGCAGCGGATATCCCGATATCGGAATTTGTATGTCCGACTACGCTCTAGATTCGGCTATACCCTTGTTAAAACGTTGTCCTACGTTGTGAAAGGAGTAAAGGGTTAGTCGATAATTACGAGTGTTCTTGAATTCTGACGTTATTTAAATGAGACAATCACTATGTTTCATTTACCAACCTATCGAGCGCAGTCGAGATATCTCAATTACAAGATGTTGAAGTTCTCGGCTCCGCTCGAATTGACGTGTAGATTACATTTGGACAGTTAGAACGTCTTAGCATAGCTCGCACCTATACTGTATGTGATTCATGGTGATTGGAAAACGAAGTAGCGTTACTCCCCCTTTTCCTGCTTTTTGAATCCATACACCATTTGCCCAAAAAAGCCGGTAGCCATTTTTTCATCGCCCGGATATCCCAAGGAAATCTGACCCCCATCCTCAGGAATATAATCGGTCTTGAAGAGATAGTCCCATATGCTCAGACTTATCCCAAAATTAACACCGTACCTACCCGCTGGTAGTTCATAGGCATGATGGTATAAGTGCATGACAGGGTTGTTGAAAATGTACTTTAAAGGGCCCCATGTAATCTTGATATTGGCATGGTTAAAATGGCCTATGGCAATAGCGGCAAAATGGACGATAAACGCCTGATCGGGTTCAAACCCGCCCAGGATCATGACCCCGAAGGTTTTCAGAGGTTTATAAAAGATATTTTCCATCCAATGGTACCGCAGGTGCGCAGCAAAACCCATTTCCTTAACGCTATGGTGCACTTTGTGAAAGTTCCACAGAAAGGCATACTTGTGCAATAAAATGTGGGTAAACCATTGTACAAAATCCAGCACTACAAAAAACACCAAGAGTTGCCCCCAAGAAGGCCAATTGCCAATATGTATTAGGGCCATACTTTCAGCCGTTACGCCCAAATCCGTTAAGAATACTTGAATGATTTTATAGATACCGCTGATGGCAATGGCGAACAAAAAGAAATTGAAGAACATATAAAA
>JBARCC010000651.1:0-2799 GCA_049793635.1 Maribacter sp.
GAAGAATTCTCATTGAAGACATTAACCTTAGGTAATGGTCTTCTAAGAAATAAATCGAGCCATTAACGACCCGTAAGTGTTCAAAAACGGCATCCCCAAAATGCAAACCTCGGTTTCGGCCTTTTAAAAGGGTGTCATCTTCATCATATAATGCTCCGTTAAAATTCAACATAAAAAAAGCCTTAAAAAATTAAGGCTCAAAGATACTGTAAATATGGCTGTTTTAGGAGGACCCAAGTACCTGTTTTAGGTCTGACACTTGGTTCGTCCATAACATTTTAGACTCCTCGACCTCATCGTCATCGGCAAAATCGGTAATGAACAAGGAGACATCTTTGGTGATTTCATCGACGATAATCTTCATCTCGAAATAGGTGTCATCCTCTGCTTCCGTCCAGCTGAATCGCACAAATTCATCGGTCTTCCTTTTCAATAAATTGGCTTCCTCTTCTGCCCCGTCCCAAATAAAGGTGAATTTTTCACCCCTTGAATTCACATTATCAGCGAACCATTCCGACAATCCCGAGGGAGTGGCCAGATATTGATACAACATTTGTGGCGAAGACTGAATTACAAATTCTATTTCAAATTTAATTTTATCGCTCATTTTCCTACTGCTTTAATACGGGCAATATATATATTTCTAAATGATAAAAAAATAAATGATCGCTATTATTTTTTTAAGTTCCTTTAGTTGATGAACAAATAATTAACCATTATATTTGCACCCGTTAAAAAATAATACGGCGAGGTAGCTCAGTTGGTTAGAGCGTCGGATTCATAACCCTGAGGTCAAACAGGTAAAAATTGACAAATGGCGAGGTAGCTCAGCAGGTTAGAGCGTTGGATTCATAACCCAGAGGTCGGGGGTTCAAGTCCCCCTCTCGCTACTTTATGATGATAAAAAACCCAAGACGAAAATCTTGGGTTTTTTTGTTAGGTACAACATAGGTACAACATTTTGATATTTTATCCGCGCATCAAATGGAATCCACTGGATACCTGATTTTAGTTTTTTACATAAGAAAAATATGATACTATAGCTTTTGAACTCTTTACAAAAGGTGCGTTCTGTAAAAAGTAGACTTTTTATAACTGTTCTACTCCGGCCAAGTGGATTTGAACAAGGGCGAATTATAGTAGAAAACTAATTTCAAATCTACAATCTGTGTGTCGCGAGTACGAATCAAAGTTAGGAACGCAAACAGCCTTATAATTTATTGTTTTAAAAGGCTATCGTACCTCAAAGGTAAATGAAGGGAACTTCAGGGCACCTTTTTTTTAATCGTTAATGGGTTGAATAATACTTTTTTCCTTGTTCTTAAATAGTTCCACAAAAAATGAGTGTTTATATTTTAAATCTTTCCGATACCTTTCTAATTTCTTCAAGTCATGATCTCTATCCCCATTTTTACCATCAACTTTAACTTCAATTATAATTGTATTTTCCGCAGTTCCTCTTTTATGAACAATTATATCGGGAAAAACTCGAGAACCTAAATCAGATTCGTCGGATACTTGCTCACATGATAAGCAAACAGTTTTGGCAAAATAATCACCTTCCGTTAAATACAGCTCATCGTTTTCTATTCTACCCATTCTATTGTATTCACAATCCACATCAAATGAATTACCAACGATTTGCTGCAAATACATACCTATTCGATGAGTTATTGCCCTCTCAGAAACATCATTTTCCAATAGGAAAATGTCCTTCTCATAAAACAAATCAATAGCGTTTTCAATTAATTCATTGGCTTTACTATCAGTCATAAATTTCATTAGGTTATAAAGAGGCAAGTTGAATTAAAAACCTATAAATTTCCACCATTGCCAACGTATCCAACTTACAATAGTCCAATAGATTTTTTCTTGTTGCCTCTATATTTTCGTTAAAGTCTTTATCCAAAACCATTCTTCCCCAGGTATCTAATGCCATTGTGCCATTATTGACATCCAAATCTGAATAGGATATATCGGGACATAAAACGGGCAATACTTTTTTAATTGAGCTTGAACCGTGAAAACGATAGTCTATATAATCTTTTTTAAAAATGGTTTCTAAATCAAATGTATGCTCGTTAATGTAAGTAAGATAACTTGTAAACTGAGGCAACCATGCCATTAAATCTTTGTTTCTGCCAATCTCAAAACTTGCATGCCACGAGACGAATGTGCCTGTGCTTCCTGTAAAGTCTTGCATTGCTTTTAGCATATCTATTGGCATTTTCATGGTATCCAATAAATATTCGAAATGCGTTAAAGTACCATCCTCCGTGAGGGTATGAATAGATACTTGAAAGGTTAAATGTTTATGCGGACTTAAGCCATCTAGTCTCGGAATAGCACTTGCATAGGTTTCATAATCTATAAAATGTAGTGGAAACTTTAATTTATCTAGTTCCCTTTTGATATTTGCTTCATTGATTTTAGGTTGCTCTTGTTTAACTGATGCTACCTGCGTTTGCTGATTTACATTTAACTCAAAATCTGCCGAAATATCAATAATTGCCAATTGCTCGTTATCTACTAATGAGCCTACTTTTTTCGCTGAAATACGACCTATTTCATAAATACTATACTCTGTAATATTAGAATTGAAATAGCTAAATGCATCACAATGATTTGACCTTGTTTTGTATTTACAAGAACAAATCATTTCATTGATTACTTCTTTATTAATAAAATTTGAAGCCGCATTTATTTGATTAACTACACTTGAATAAATGGCATCAACCACCTCTGTCACTTCTGTAATTTCTAATAACTCATTAGGGACGATAACACCTTGTTTTACAT
>JBARCC010000652.1:0-4595 GCA_049793635.1 Maribacter sp.
CGTTCAAGGTCTTGCCCGCATCTCTGGAAAATTGGAGTTCTCCCCCTTCGACTTTTGCGAAACTGAGCAGTTCCTTATCCAAAATTTGTTGGACCAGACTGAAATTTACCCCAAGCTTCTTAAGTAGAAAGGGCATTACATTTTCTTCCACTTCGGTGAGTGCCTTAAAGAGATGTTCGTTTTCTATCTGCTGATGGCCCATATTTTGGGCAATCAGCTGCGCCTGCTGAATGGCTTCCTGTGATTTTATAGTGAAATTATTGATATTCATTTCTTGGATTTTAGTTTTATATACTACTTTTGATAGTTCTGTTTCAAGAATCTTACCAACCGAAACGGTAAGACAAATTGACTTGTTTTTACTGGATGTAGAAGACAAAACGTCAGTTCAATCCTTTGGAAAAGCGTAAAACACAAAAAAGTTATGGGAATATTTGGCGGTCTATTTGGGGATACCGGAAAGGAGAATAAGGAAAAGGCGACCGAAATTCCTTGGAATTCGTTGAACGCCGTATCTCAAATAGTTGAAATTAAAGAAGAATCGAATAAAAGACCACAGGTGATTTTTAAACATTCCACCACGTGTGGAATCAGTAGAATGGTCTTGAATATGTTCAAGAGTGGCTACAGTCTTGAAAAAGGTCAAATGGATTTTCATTTTTTGGACCTTCTGGCAAATAGGGACCTATCGAACGCAATAGCTTCTGCATTTGGAGTGACGCATCAGTCGCCACAATTGCTAATCGTAAAGAATGGGGTAGTGGTCAAGCACGATTCACATGGCGCAATTTCCGAAATCGATTTAAAAAACTATCTGTAACCCGATTGGTTAAGTAGACATTGGTTCGTGGGTTAGATCAACAGCATTGGCTTCATTTTCATTCAACTGTTCAACTGTTCAACTGTTCAACGGTGAGTTGGGCATTGCGTCAAAAGTGTATAGACCATAAAGGTCTTTAAGACCTTTGGGGTCTATGTCTAGAATGCCCAATACGTTATGACTGAAAAATTGAAATGTGTTGCTTCAACAATAAAAAGTGATTCGAGCAAATATAAATTGGTTAGCTACACGTGGGTTTATGTATTCAAATTTACCTAATATTCAATTCAGGGCGTTTACCTAAGAAAACGCATCACTTTTTATGATGAATTACTTGTTTTCTAGAGGTGTTCTGTCAGCATAAACTTTCGGGTGCCAATTGCTTATTTGTTTATAGTGATTGTAACCCACCTGCCCTTAACGGTAAAAATTTAATTGAAAGCTTGCCGTTTTAAGATGTTCTTCAGGTTATTTTTCAAATCTTCCCCGGCGTCGTACACCATTTGTTCATTGCTGGGAAAAGGAACCCTTGCCAGTTGTAAAAGTGACACCAAGTCATTATCCAACGCTCTTTTATCTCCGTCATAATTCGCATATACATGTTCGAAAATGAAAGTGCTGGCCAACGGATATTGATTGATATTTTGTTTTTTGTTCAAGTCGATAAAGTTGACGACACCGATTACTTGGGCCGATTTTGACTGGGTAAACTGATAAAAATCACAACGTACCGTTTTAAACTTGTCTACTTTAATGCTATTTCCCAAACTATCCGAGACTACATTCCCATTGCGGTCCTCCACGAAAGAGTACCCATCTTTGATCTGTTTCTCTCTGCTGATTTGCTTTTCCCTTATTTGTTCTGGAGAAATCGTGATGTCTTGAAAAGAGACTTCCATCTGATAATCATAGCGTTGATTTTGAAGTCTATTGGTATGGTACTCAGTCCAAAGGTTATTGAGACCATAGGTATTCAGATTCAGTAATTCATCCTCCAATCTCCTCGGGATCACCATCTCTGTATTGTTGATCATTTCAACGATTACATAATCCAACCCTTTTAAATAGGCCTCCTCTAATTTTTCAACGGTGTTTTTATAATTAGGATTGATTTCATTCAAATAGTTAAGGTCGTTATACGCATTTCTAAATTCCGTTTTATACCTCGCATTTTTCAATGTGCTTAGGGCTTGATTATATAAAAACTCCGATAGCGCTACTTTTGAAGCGATGATGTCCGCATCGTAATTTTTGAAATTGAATTGCGCGGTTCTATCCTCTTCTTCAATAAACAAGGGCAAGAGGGGCCGTATTCTTTCTTGAATGGACTTCAAGTTCTCGTAAGATTGATAAATGGCTTCGTAGTTCGCAGGATTGCCCTCTTTTTTCAGAAATTTGATGTGTTGCAGCTCCCGTTCCGTATTCTTTTTGAATCCTTCTTCAAGGAGAACAATAAAAATTTGATTGCCTTTCTTGGTTTTATTATCCGCAATATTGTCGATAGCCTTGTTCATGGCGACTACATAATTCCCCGTGTTCAAGGCTTCCTGTGTTTTTTTAACACCACTGCATGAAATAAGTAGGCCCACCCATGTATATAGTATAATTTTTTTCATGACTTTTTTATTTAAGTATATATGCTAAGTTCAACAGCCGTGCCACAAAACACTTTGCTATAACGTGGAACGGTCATAAATCGTATATTTCAGGGGGGTGGTATTCTGCATTTGTGTACTAGGTATAGTGTTCACACGCCCTAATTTGGCCCACTATCTATAGTTATCAACCTTTCTTGATAAATAACGGTAAGTGTTCCTAATTTTTTTATCTGATTTGAGAGGTGCTTCGTATTTTTGCAGCTCCAATTAAAACAATGAAAGGCATGCTACGCGACACCACGATTTTCGATTTGATCGAAGAGGAGAAACAACGTCAGATTAACGGTATTGAATTAATAGCGTCAGAGAACTTCACGAGTCCGCAAGTGATGGAAGCTCAAGGTTCCGTACTTACGAACAAGTATGCCGAGGGCTATCCTGGCAAGCGCTATTATGGCGGTTGTGAAGTGGTCGATAAGGTAGAGCAACTGGCCATTGACCGTGCAAAGGAACTGTTCGGTGCGGCCTACGCCAACGTGCAGCCCCATTCTGGATCACAGGCGAATGCAGCCGTATATCACGCGTGCCTGCAGCCTGGGGATAAAATTTTAGGATTCGATTTGGCGCATGGCGGTCACTTGACCCATGGATCACCGGTTAATTTTTCAGGGAGACTATACAACCCCGTGTTCTATGGGGTGGAAAAGGAAACAGGACTTTTAAATTATGATAACATTCAGGAAATCGCTACTCGCGAAAAACCTAAAATGATTATCGCTGGCGCATCTGCATATTCCAGGGATATGGATTTTGAGCGTTTCCGTAAGATCGCTGATAGTGTGAATGCGCTTTTACTGGCCGATATTTCGCACCCGTCGGGCTTAATCGCAAAGGGATTATTGAGTAATCCCCTTCCACATTGTCACATCGTAACCACCACGACCCATAAAACGTTGAGAGGTCCTAGAGGCGGACTCATTTTAATGGGAAGCGATTTTGATAACCCCTTCGGCATTACCTTAAAAAATGGGAATCTGAAAAAAATGTCATCCTTGCTCGATTTAGCTGTTTTTCCCGGAAATCAAGGTGGGCCGTTAGAACATGTCATAGCTGGAAAGGCGATTGCGTTCGGAGAGGCCTTGACCGATGAATTCGGGGCGTATATTTTGCAGGTGAAGAAAAATGCGGATGCTATGGCCAAAGCATTTGTAAAACGAGGGTATCATCTGATCTCTGGTGGCACGGATAACCATATGATGCTAATCGACTTGAGAAATAAGGATATCTCAGGAAAGGATGCTGAAAAAGCCTTGGTCGAGGCGGACATTACCGCGAACAAAAATATGGTGCCCTTTGATGATAAATCCCCTTTTGTAACCTCGGGGATACGTTTTGGCACCGCTGCCATTACGACGAGGGGATTGGTCGAAAGCGATATGGATCAGGTTGTGGAGTTGATAGACAAGGTGATAACCGACCCCGAAAATACGCAGACCCTCAAGAACGTAAAAACTAAAGTAAATGCAATGATGAATACGAGGCCTATTTTTAATGCCTAGTGCTAAAAGGACCGGTTAATCGGTCAAAAATTCTAAATTTCCATGAACGTAACTGTTCTTGGATACATCATAGATAGCGGCTTCCTCTTCATTGTCGAGATAAACACCCCAGAATTCATCATAGGTTTTTGGGGCGTTTTCTATAGATAGGGCAACCAATTCCTCGGTTTCGAAAGTATCCTCGAAGATTGGAACAAAAATCTCAAATGGTTTTTGGGTCAATCCCCTGGTCAGAAACACATAGTTACTCGCAATTTGCCCCAGTATTTCATGGAATTGGGTAGCTACGCTACGCTCGTGGATACGCTTGATCACAATACTGGTATCGTTCAAAAATAAGGTAAGTTCTTCAATATCGATAGCTGCATTATTCTTTGAATTTAAAAGGAGCAAGCTGTTCAAAAGGGGATTGGTAAGCGATTCACTATGGCCCCACCTGCCCGTATTCAAATGTGCGAATAACTCTATCAATTCTAAATTGCAGGTTATTTCCAAAACGAGATGCAACGATGTTTTAGTCGTGTGGTTACTTTTTAATTTAACTTGGGAAAAATAATGGAATTCCACACTATTCATAAACTCAACAATGCCGTAAATGCCTTGTTGGTGGTTTATAGG
>JBARCC010000653.1:0-3852 GCA_049793635.1 Maribacter sp.
TCCTTAAACGGAACTAAAATGAATTCCAAGACCTGACAAGAAGTTTAAAATTCATCCATACCACTTGCCTTTATGAAATCTCAAAGCGCTCTTAAAACGCTTTAATTAAACCCAATTGCATTTAAAAATATTATTACTATACCATTTATGATCGATTTTTCTTATACAATGCTATTCATACTTCGTTTTGTTCTTACTATTTAATTTGCTTTACAAAAAGCTTTATTACTTTTGCGACACTTAAAAAATAATGATAATGAAAAAACTTGTATCAATTTTAGCCCTAGTTCTATTATCCGCATGCCAACAGGAAAAAATAGGCTATGTAGATAACGTAAAACTTATGGACGAGTACCAACAGAAAATTGATGTTGAATCAAAATTCAAAATTCGAGCAGACGCTTTAGCCAAGAAGAGAGACAGTATTTCCCAATCCTTTCAAATGGAAGCGCAATCCATTCAGATGAAGGCGCAAACAATGCCAAGGGCGCAAGCAGAAGAAGAATATGCGGCAATGCAACAAAAAGGTCAAATGATTGGCCAGCAATTACAGCAGCAAGATCAAGCCTTACAAATGGAAGGTCAAACAGAAATGGACAGTATCGTCGCTGCGGTAAAAAGAGAGATAAAGGCGTACGGAAAAGCTAAAGGATACTCCTATATCCTAGGTGGCGGTGACGGCGGTAGCGTATTGTATGGCAAAGAAAACAATGATCTGACCGATGAAATCATCACTCTTCTAAACGATAAATACAAAAAATAACTTTCTGCCAGTTTATTATCAAAATGCCGGCGCGTTAACGCCGGCATTTTCTACTCCCTCATATTGTGTTCTATATCCTCAAATCCCTTTTCCAGGTCGAAACCATTATCAGGCGATAATCCCTTAAAAATCAAAACACAGCCACAAATAACCAAGATAACCCCCAGTACCTTTTTAATCATCACAATTCTTTTCAACGTTAGTTTGCTTTTCAATTGCTTGGCCAGTAGAATTTTAAAGATATCCGTTACAAAATAGGACAACAGCATGGTCGTAAAAAAAACAACAAAACGATCGGGTTGATTATTCAGATTAGGACCGAACACTATGATTACTCCTAACCAAAACACCAGCACTCCAATATTTATAAAATTTAGTAGAAAACCTTTGATGAACAACCCAAAAAAATCAGCCTTTTTAATCTTTTTAGATTCCTCCGGTACCTTATTATTATTCTTCTTCACATATGTGAACACCCCATAGGCCAACAGCACCAATCCTCCAAAAACATACAAAATTGGCTGATGGCTTAACTTCTCTAACAGTTGCATGCTACTAAAATAGGCTACTGCTATAAAAATGATATCCGCTACTAAAACGCCTATGTCAAAAACGATGGCCGCCCTAAAACCCTTGACCGCACTTGTTTGGAGTAGTACGAAGAACACAGGGCCAATCATGAAGCTTAAAAAAAAGCCTAAAGGTATTGCCGCTTGTACATCCTCCAACATTTATATCTACATTCTTTTTATCGTTCCGCCAAAAACCGTTTTCTCCTCTAAATTCTTTGGCTTGCCATACACGATAACTTCCCCACCTGCTTTAACGGTCGCCTTCACGTAATCTTTTGCATATATCTCGGCCCTAGAACCAGCGTTCACATTGATGGTAGAAAAATTAGTCGTAAACTCCTTACCTTCATACACACCACCCGTGTTGATTTGAACATCCTGTAAATTAGAAGAGCCTTTTGTACGGATAACGCCCCCGGAAACAGACTTAATAAGCATTTGTTCTACCTGAGCGTTGACAATGAGTTCACCGCCCTCCTGTGCTTTAAGTTCCAGAACATCTTGCTTTATAGTGCCTTCGGTCGTCATCCTCGCATCTTCATTGACATCGATCACCACCAAATCGTTACTATAGTAAATGATTACGAAGGTTTTGTAACCACTAAAAATTTTACCGATCTGCATACGCACCTTAAGCACGCCATCGTTATTCACAAGGGCTACACTATTCGTATTCTCACCAGAGATAATAGCCTTATTTTCGGTTGACCTGATTAGATTGATAGATAATCCATCGAACCCTTTCACCTCGCTAAAAGCATCTAGATTTTTGGTAATCTTATTGTCTTGGCCCTTTACCGATATAACACCCAGCAACACTAGAAATATAATGATATGTTTCATTTTGTAAGTGTAACGTTTTGAAATCATGGAACATTCCCATAATTATCGTTCTCCTTAGTAAGCCTGCCTTATACCAAATTCTGTTCCAAACTAATTTTGTTTATCGGGAATCAATGCAAAATCGAGATGTCTTTTTACTAAATCGGTACTTTTTACCATTACCGTTATCTCATCTCCCAAGGTATATTTTTGCTTGGTACGCTCACCTATAATAGCATACTGCTTTTCATCAAAGATATAATAATCACCTTTGATGTCACGAATACGAATCATTCCCTCACATTTATTGGCGATGATCTCTACGTAGATACCCCATTCGGTCACCCCGCTGATCACACCTCTAAATTCCTCATCTTTATGATCCTGCATAAATTTTATCTGCATATACTTAATGGAATCCCGTTCTGCGCTAGAGGCCAAATACTCCATATCGGAAGAGTGCTTGCATTTTTTTTCGAACTCTTCTTCTTTTGCCGTTGCACCTCCATCGAGATAATGTTGTAATAGACGATGTACCATAATGTCTGGGTACCGGCGTATCGGCGAGGTAAAATGCGTATAATAGTCAAACGCTAGACCATAATGCCCAATGTTATCGGTAGTATAGATTGCCTTGCTCATACTGCGGATGGTCAAGGTATCTACCATATTCTGCTCTTTTTTACCTTTTACGTCCTGTAGCAATTGATTCAGCGATGAACTGATGGATTTCTTATCCTTAAAATCGAGTTTATGTCCAAATTTGGACACAATACCGTTCAGTGCCATCAGTTTATCGGGGTCTGGATCATCATGTATCCTATACACAAATGTCTTTTTTGGTTTTTGTTTCCCTATAAATTCAGCCACTTTTCTATTTGCCAAAAGCATAAATTCCTCGATAAGCTTATTCGCATCTTTCGATTCCTTGAAGTACACCCCGGTGGGCTCGCTGTTCTCATCCAAATGAAATCGAACCTCTACTTTATCGAACGATAAAGCGCCCTGATCCATTCGCTTTTCCCGCATGATTTTGGCCAAACGGTCCATCGTCAGAGTCGCTTCCACTACCGTATTGTCTACAGTATATGCAGTATCACGAATGGATACCTCCTGCGGAATTACGCCTTTACCTGTCTCAATGATATGCTGCGCTTCTTCATACGCAAAACGTTCGTTCGAATTAATGACCGTTCTACCGAACCATTGGTTTCTTATGAGCGCTTTGTCATTCAACTCAAAAATAGCTGAAAATGTATATTTTTCCTCGTTCGGTCTTAGCGAACATGCATTATTCGATAACACCTCAGGAAGCATAGGCACTACGCGATCTACCAAATAGACCGATGTAGCCCTTTCATAGGCCTCTTCGTCCAATAGGGTGTCCTTCTCAAGATAATGGGAAACATCTGCAATGTGGATACCTATTTCATAATTACCATTTTCCAATTTTTGAAAAGAAAGTGCATCGTCGAAGTCCTTTGCATCCTTTGGATCTATGGTAAAGGTCAATGTATTTCTTAGGTCTTTGCGCTTGGCTATTTCCTCCCTTTTTATGGTGGTATCCAAATCATCCGCAAAAAGTTGTACTTCTGCTGGGAAAGAATATGGTAATCCGTATTCCGCTAAAATGGAGTGGATTTCCGTATCATGTTCACCGGGCATTCCCAATACTTCGGTTACCCTACCATAAGG
>JBARCC010000654.1:0-4770 GCA_049793635.1 Maribacter sp.
CGAACTATACCAATATCTCGACGAAAACCCCATTACAATCCCTGATTGCGAAACACCGGAGATTTCCGGCAGCTCGTTCGTGGAATATTTGGATAGCTTAAAGTCAATCTTGGAAAGATATATAGAATCGCATAAGCAAATGAAGCACTAAAGGAAAATTAATGCAGTAGTATATAAATGAACAAGAGCACTTTTAAAATTAGTAAAATGGACTGCCCTTCAGAAGAGCAGATGATTCGGATGAAGTTGGAGGCTTACACTCAAGTAAAATATCTGGATTTTGATATTCCCAACAGAAAATTGGAAGTATATCACGTGAACGGTATCAAGGCCATACAAACGTCTATAGCCAGCTTAAAACTTGGGGATTCCTTAGAGGGAACCACAGAAGCCGAACCACCTGTAATAGAAGACCAATCCAAACAAAAAAAGATTCTCTGGTGGGTCTTGGGTATCAACTTCGGTTTTTTCGTTATCGAAATGACCACAGGTTGGATATCTTCTTCTATGGGCCTTATTGCAGATTCGTTGGATATGTTGGCAGATTCCATAGTGTACGCACTTAGTCTGTTCGCGGTCGGCGGCGCTATTTCCAGAAAAAAGAAAGTGGCCAGATTCAGTGGCTACTTTCAAATGGCCCTGGCGACACTTGGGTTTGCAGAGGTCTTACGAAGATTTTTTAGTAACACCGAAACACCCTTGTTCCAATGGATGATTATAGTTTCCATTTTTGCCCTACTAGGGAATCTCATTTCACTTTGGTTGATCAACAAAGCTAAAAGTAAGGAAGCGCATATGCAGGCAAGTGCCATTTTTACATCCAATGATATCATTGTAAATGGGGGTGTTATTCTGGCAGGGGTACTGGTCTATTTTCTGAATAGTAAATGGCCCGATTTGGTAATTGGCGGCATCGTGTTCACTTTCGTAATGCGTGGTGCCATAAGAATATTAAAACTGTCGAAGTAGCTTTAGGAAGACCTTGAAATAGAAACGCGGTAAATAAATAATAAACAATGAGTATTTGGCTTTGGGTAGTAGTGTTGGGATTAGCAGCTTGGGCGGCACATTGGAGTGCGGACCAATTGTTGACACCTTGAAAGATGCTGCGCAAACAATGGGGACTGACCGCTTCCGCAGGGGCGGGATTCCTTGCCATCGTTACCGCCAGCCCTGAGTTGGTCATTAATGTTACCAGTGCGTCATTGGGCGTGTAGGATATTGTTTTGGTAAGCCATTATGCAAGCTGAAGCGTGGTTCTATGATTTAGGGGGCTGAATAAATGGTGAATAGACAATAAAAAATATTGACAATGTCTAAGAATAGAAGGGAGAGAAGGCAAACAAAAAAAGACCGAAAACCTTTAAGTGTTGGAATAACAAAGAGAGATAAAGTTTCCTGTATTCTGATATTTACTGCGATGTTTATGGCATTGCTTATCCTCTACTTTTTAGATGCTATTCTATATTTTTTTTACCTTCTTTTTAATAAGTAACAAAAACAAAGTGATATGAAAACAACAAAAATCTTGGTGCCGATAGATTTTACCCCAGTAGCGAAAAATACGGTGAACTATGTTATTGGCCTGTCGAAGCAACTAAAAATGAAAATTATTTTTGTTCACGCCTACACGGTAGCATATCCATCGAGCACGCCCACAGGAGTGGGAACTATGGCAGCTCCAGTTTCAGGAACCCAAGAATCCCAGGAAAAATTAAATAAACAAAAACTTAAGGAATATCTTGAAAGCTTACCTGACCTGACATCCATCGATTACAAAAGTCAGGTTGGTTTTGGTGCGACCGTAGATGTCATTTGCCAAACAGCAAAAGATGAAAATGCCAATTTAATAGTAATGGGCACTAAAGGTGCGGATTCATCAATCGAAGAGTTTTTTATAGGTACGGTGAGTGAAAAAGTTAGCCGTAATGCCCCTTGTTCGGTATGGGTTGTTCCAGAGAGCGTAAAATTCACTTCCATCAGATATTTAGGTTTAGCGTTGGATGAGGATAGTTTAGAAAATGATGTCGATTTAGATCTCTTGGTCAACTTGCTGGAATCATTCACTGCCAATTTGCACCTTGTACAAATTACGAATAAAAATGAGATGCCCTTAAATGCAAATGCGGTGCGTGCATATTATAAAAACTTCTTGGGACAAAAAGAATTCCATTTCAACACTTTTCAAAACGAAGACCCTGAAAAAGGGATTGACAAGTTTCTTAGTCAAAAACCAATTGATGTATTGGTACTTCTCTTTAGGGAACATAAATTTTTTGAACGATTATTCGAGAAAGGGCTGAGAAGGAAATTAGTTTTTGGTTCCAGTATTCCCATACTCATACTTAAATAAGGTATTACAATAACCAAAATTCAGTATTTCAAAAACATACTTCCGTGCCTTATATTTAGTGAAAACAAATGACGAAAAAGAAAAAATTAAGCTTAAGAGACCTCAAGGTCGCAGATAGTGACAAAAAGGATGCTTCTATGAATAATAAGGTTTCATCACAGCTGAACATTCGAGAGTATATCCCTGCCATCTTCAGTTTTGTAATGCTGGTGGCAGGCATCCTTTTTGACTATTTTGAAGCATTCCCCCACTTTTCTGGTTGGATTCGCGTATTATGGTACACGGTGGCCTATATTCCGGTTGGATTTCCCGTGATAGGGGAAGGGTGGGAAAGCATCAAAAGAGGTGATTTCTTTACCGAGTTCTTCCTGATGTCAATTGCGACTTTGGGGGCGTTCGCCATCGGGGAATATCCGGAAGGTGTGGCCGTAATGCTTTTCTATGCCGTGGGCGAACTCTTCCAGAATGCAGCGGTCAATCGGGCAAAAGGAAACATAAAGGCGTTGCTTGATGTCCGCCCGAACGAGGCATTGGTATATCGTGATGGGGATTTTGTTTCGGTCGATCCCGAGACCTTCCGGATAGGCGAGAGAATTCAGGTTCGTGTGGGCGAGAAAGTACCGCTCGATGGTATGCTACTTTCTGAAAAGGGTTCTTTCAATACCGCGGCCTTGACAGGCGAAAGCAAACCAGATACCATTGCCAAGGGCGATACGGTTTTTGCCGGAAGCATCAATCTTGATGGCGTAATCGAAATCGAGACGACCAAGGAATTTAAGGATAGTTCCATTGCCCGAATCCTCGATATGGTACAGAACGCGACCGCGAGAAAATCCAAGACCGAGCTGTTCATTAGAAAATTTGCAAGGATATATACGCCCATCGTTGTATTCCTCGCTATCGGCCTGACGTTTCTCCCTTACTTTTTTGTGGACGATTACGTGTTTCGGGATTGGTTGTACCGTTCTCTGATATTCCTCGTGATTTCCTGTCCCTGTGCGCTTGTTATTTCCATTCCTTTAGGCTATTTCGGCGGTTTGGGTGCGGCATCGCGCAACGGTATTCTATTCAAGGGAGCATCTTTTTTAGATGCCATGACCAAAGTGAACACGGTCGTAATGGACAAAACGGGAACAGTAACTAAAGGAGTTTTCAAAATCAAGGAAATCAAGTCCATCACATTTGAGGAAACCGAGTTTATGAAGTACCTGATGGCGATGGAAGAACAATCCACCCATCCCATTGCAAAGGCGATACTGGAATATAAAGCAGATGGTTCTGATTATGAGGCGAACGATGTTTCGGAAGTTGCCGGAAAGGGATTAAAGGGAACGGTCAACGGAAAGACGGTGTTGGTAGGCAACAAAGCATTGATGACCTCGAACAACATAGAGGTGCCCACGGAAACGGACGGTATTGTGGAATCTATTGTAATGGTCGCCATTGATGGGAAATTTGCGGGCTATGTGACCATTGCCGATGAACTCAAGGAAGATGCGCACCAGGCCATAAAACAAATCCGGGAATCAGGAATTTCAATAATAATAATGCTTTCGGGCGACAAAGATTCCATAACGCAGCAAGTCTCCAAAGAGTTGAATATTGATTGGGCCAAAGGCGGATTATTACCTGAAGACAAACTTAATGAGGTCGAAGAACTCAAGAAACAACCCGATACGAAAGTGGCTTTTGTAGGCGATGGCATTAATGATGCCCCTGTCTTAGCAGCTAGTGGTGTGGGTATCGCAATGGGTGGTCTGGGCAGCGATGTCGCTATTGAGACTGCAGACGTTATTGTCCAGACCGATCAACCGAGCAAGATCGCACGCGCAATTCAAATAGGTCGTTCTACCCGAAAAATCGTTTGGCAGAATATCGGTTTGGCCTTTGGTGTCAAGGTCATTGTACTAATTCTCGGTGCATGTGGACTTGCGACAATGTGGGAAGCGGTTTTTGCTGATGTGGGCGTGGCACTTTTGGCTATTTTCAATGCGGTTAGGCTGCAAAGAATGAAGTGGGACTAACCTAAGTTTTTACTAATCAATAAAAAACGGTCGAAATATTAATATTTCGACCGCCCCGAAAAACCTTATAATGCTTATATTTTATTTCTTTGTTACCACCAATTGATACACGCAAGGAATTACAACCAAGTTTAAAACAGTAGCAGACAACAAGCCACCTAAAATAACAACTGCCATCGGACTTTGTATTTCACTACCTGGTTCGCCACCTTTTAGAGCCAATGGTATCAATGCCAGACCTGTGGTAAAGGCAGTCATTAAAATATGGTTTAATCTATCTAAAGCCCCAGCTTTTATCAACTGAAAACCCTGTACTCCTTCTTTTCTCAAATCTTCATACCGTGAAACCAATAAAATACCGTTTCGTGTGGCAATACCAAACAAACTGATAAA
>JBARCC010000655.1:0-7533 GCA_049793635.1 Maribacter sp.
GATAATTTCGGGCTTGCTGGCAGGCTTTATCCCCGCAAATAGTGCCATTAAGGTGCGGCCCATAGAAGCTTTACGAACCGAATAAATACATCGATCAAGAATATAAATCCAACCCAATACACATGAAGAAGTCCGTTACCAGAATTGTTTTACTGCTCATCGTAGTTTCCTTTGGAGCAGCCATGTACTACTTGTATCAAAAAAATGCAGAGGATCCAATGGTATATGAAAGCGAACAGCCTTCGAAACAGACCATCATCAAAAAAACGGTCGCCACCGGAAGTATCCTTCCTTTGGAGGAAGTACTGATCAAGCCCAATATTTCTGGGGTTATCGAGGAGATATTTGTGGAAGGTGGTGATTATGTGAAATCGGGGGATTTGCTGTGTACCATTAAAGTAGTCCCGAATTTAAATGCATTGAACGATGCCCGTAATACCATTGATGAAATGAAAATTGGGCTAGACGACCAGCTTCGTAACCTTGGTCGACAAAAAGCACTTTTTGGAAAGGGAGTGATTTCACAGGTAGACCTCGAAAGGGCGCAAGTGACCTATGACCAGGCGAAGCAGGCACATGCGGCGGCGAACAAAAGATACGATATTGTAAAGACAGGTACTACCGCAGGCTATGGGAATGCGGCAAATACCCAAATTAGGGCAACGGTAAGTGGGATGATCCTTGAAGTTCCGGTGGAAGTTGGAAACCAAGTCATCGAAAGCAATAATTTTAATGAGGGAACGACCATCGCGGCAATCGCCGATGTCGATAAAATGATATTCGAAGGTAAGGTGGATGAATCGGAGGTAGGCAAGATCAAAGAAAATTTACCTTTGGAGATTACCGTTGGGGCAATAGAGCATAAAGTATTCGATGCCGTGTTGATTTATATCGCTCCAAAGGGGAAAGCTGAAAACGGTGCGATCCAATTTGAGATCAAGGGAACGCTTAAAAAACAGGATTCCGTTTTTATACGGGCAGGGTTAAGTGCGAACGCCTCCATTATTTTGGCCAAGGCAGATAGTGTGCTTGCGATAAAGGAAGCCCTGGTGCAGTTCGATGCCAAGACAAAAAAGCCATTCGTAGAGGTGGTAACCGGTACGCAACAGTTTGAACGAAGGGATGTTGAACTGGGGATCAGCGACGGCATATTCGTGGAGATAAAGTCCGGACTCACCGAAAGCGATAGCATAAAGGTCTGGAACCCCATAGAATCTGCCGAAGAAAGTACCAATTAGAGGTAAATTCTATATTTTAGGAGTAAAAGGTGTAACAATTAGCATAAAGCGCAGTCTAACCTTCAAATACGTTAGGCATTCGTATAAAAATTAAAAAGACGAGTATGATCGACATAAAAAACCTCCATAAATCCTATAAAATGGGTACGAATAGCCTGCATGTTTTGAAAGGAATCAATTTTTCGGTGGAAGAGGGAGAGCTGGTCGCCATCATGGGTTCTTCAGGATCGGGAAAGTCTACCCTCTTGAATATTCTGGGCATGTTGGATGAACTCGATGAGGGCTCTTATACCTTGGATGGGGTTCCGATAAAGAACCTGAACGAAACCAAAGCGGCGAATTATAGAAATAAATTTTTGGGATTCGTTTTTCAATCCTTCAATTTGATCAATTATAAGAATGCCATGGAAAATGTGGCCTTGCCTTTGTATTATCAAAAAGTAGGCAGAAAGGAGCGTCAAGAAAAGGCCCTTAACTATTTAGAGCAGGTAGGTCTTAAAGAATGGGCCACGCATTTGCCCAGCGAACTATCCGGAGGCCAGAAACAGCGTGTGGCCATTGCAAGGGCGATGGCGGCAGAACCTAAAGTATTGTTGGCCGATGAACCCACGGGTGCCTTGGACAGTACGACCTCTTACGAGGTAATGGACCTGATCCAAAAAATAAACGATGCGGGCAATACCATATTGATCGTGACCCATGAGCCCGATATTGCTGCAATGTGCAAGCGCATCGTACACTTAAAGGATGGGGTCATCATCGAGGACAAAAAAATAGAACAGGTAAGGGCGGCAAAGTATGTTCAGTAGAGACAATTGGCGGGAAATATTTCAGACCATACAGAAGAACAAGCTAAGGACCTTCTTATCGGGTTTTACGGTAGCTTTAGGTATTCTCATTTTTGTGGTGCTTTTTGGTTTCGGCAATGGTCTGATCAATACATTCGAGCTGTTTTTTGAGGATGATGCACAAAACATCATCACCTTTTTTCCCGGGCAGACCACAAAACCATACAAAGGTTACAAATCGGGAAGGCAAATAGAATTCGACAATTCCGATATCGCCGATATCGAAAAAAACTTCCCTATGTTTCTTGAATACGTAACCCCAAGAATCGGTAGGACATATCTGGTGAAGTATAAAAATGAGTCCAACAACTATTCGACGAGGGGGGTGGCGCCATCCCATCAATTTGCGGAGAAGACGATCATCATGAAAGGCCGTTACCTTAATGAACTTGATATTGCAAAAAAAACAAAGAATGTGGTCATCGGTAGATTGGTTGAAAACGATCTGTTCGGCCAAGAAGATGCCATCGGCCGATATATCGATATAGGCGGTAGTGTGTTCAAGGTAATCGGTGTCTATCAAGATGATGGTGGGGACGATGAAGAGCGTAGGGTCTATGTACCGTTTACGACAACACAGTTAATCGAAAAAAATACCGATAAGGTAGATCAGATTATCGTCGCCTTTAAGCCGGAACTGGGCTACAGTGGTGCGATGGCGCTAGAGAAAAGCCTTTCTACTTTTTTCAAGGATAAGAAATTTATCAAACCCGATGACCAAAACGGGATCTATATCAGAAATATCGCCGAAGGCCTAAAACAGACCCAACAATTGGCGAGGGTGTTGCAATTGATCGTTTCCTTCGTCGCGTTCGGTACCATTATCGCCGGTATTATAGGCATCAGTAACATCATGGTCTTTGTGGTCAAGGAACGTACAAAAGAATTAGGGATACGGAAGGCCTTGGGCGCGACCCCGAGGTCGGTCATCAGCACCATATTGTTGGAATCTATTTTTATAACCACCATTTCTGGGATCGTAGGTATGTTGATCGGTGTGGCGATTCTGAATTCATTGGATAAGACCCTGGAGGATTTTTTCATTACGAATCCGTACATCGACATGCCCGTCGCTATTTTTGCCACTTTCGTGCTGATCATATTCGGCGGGGTGGCCGGATATATTCCAGCGAAAAGGGCGGCACGTATTAAACCTATTGTAGCACTAAGAGACGAATAATATGGGATTTTTATTTGATAGAAATACATGGCAAGAAATTTTCGGGTCGATTAGTAAGAATAGGACCCGGACCATCATCACCGTCATCGGGGTGCTCTGGGGCATCTTCATTTACATCGCACTTTCAGGTGCGGCAAAAGGCCTGGATAACGGCTTTGATAAGGTGTTCAAGACCGTAGCCATCAACAGTATGTTCGTATGGGCACAAAGCACCAGCATGCCGTATGACGGTTTTAAAACGGGGAGGGAACTGCAATTAAAGTTATCGGATGTACAGACCATTCAGAATCGAATACCAGAAGTGCAGTACATCGCACCACGGATCACGCAGGGTGAATTTGGATCGGAACCCGTGTATACGGTAAGAGGTCAAAAATCAGGAAGTTATATCTTAAATGGTGATTATCCGATCTACACCAAAATTTCCACGAAAAAAATATACGATGGCGGCCGGTTTATCAACGAAGAGGATATTGAACTTGCCCGAAAAGTAATCGTCATCGGTGAGCGTATCGAGCAGGAACTGTACACCAAAGATGAAAGTCCGATAGGAACATACATTAGGGTGGGCAATATCTATTTTCAGGTCATCGGGGTACACAAACTTGCAGATGGCGTCAGTTTTGATTCGGACAGTGCGATGTTCATTCCTTTTACGACCTATCAAAAACTCTATAATTCAGGAGATAATATTGGCTATATGTGCATTGCTGCCTATGACGACGTGGACGTCGTACAGGTAGAAAAAGATATTAAGGCCCTCCTTAGAAACATCCATCGGGTTAATCCGAAAGATGAGAGAGCGTTCGGCTCCTTTAACCTTGGGGAGGCCTTCGCCAAGACAATGGGCTTCGCCGACGGCCTCACCTTCATGTCCTTGATCGTAGGGATAGCCACCATTTTGGCGGGCGTGATCGGTATCGGTAATATATTACTGATTTCCGTGAAGGAAAGAACAAAGGAACTGGGTGTACGAAGGGCATTAGGGGCGACCCCGGCCGAAGTGCGGAACCAAATCGTGATGGAATCGGTTTTTCTTACGGTAATAGCAGGCATTCTAGGGATTATTTTGGGTGCCGGGGTGCTGGCGGGCATCAATTCGTTCACCAAAGACATCGATTTTCCGTACACCAACCCTACGGTACCGATACCGTATGTTTTGGGAGCCTTGGTCATCATGGTCGTGCTGGGTACGCTGATCGGATTAATCCCTGCCCAACGGGCGGTAAGCATACGGCCCATAGAAGCCTTAAGGGAAGAGTAGAACACAACAAACCAATTATAAAACAATAAACACCTATTAAAATGAACAAATACGTAAAGTATATATTGATCGCACTTGTGGTACTGGGAGCCTTATGGGCAGCGGTATTTTTTATAAAAAGCAATAGTAAGTCCTCTATTACCTATGAGGTCCAGAGTCCGTTCATTACCAATATTGAAAAGAAAACGGTCGCTACCGGGAAATTGGTTCCAGAGGATGAAGTAGAAATTAAGCCACAAATTTCTGGAATTATAGAAAAAATCTATTTGGAAGAAGGAGTAAAGGTAAAGGCCGGTGACCTGATCGCGTTGATCAAGGTAGTGCCCAATGAGCAAACCTTAAATCAAGCAGGCGGTCGCGTGAGAACGGCAGAATTGGCGCTTAACAATGCCAAAATTGAATTCGACCGAAACAAGACCTTGTTCGATAAGGGGGTGATTTCCAGTCAAGAATTCAATAACCTTCAACTTACCTATAACCAAGCAGAGCAGGAATTGAAAAATGCCAAGGCAGATTATCAAATCATCAGGGTAGGTTCGGCAGGAGGTTCTTCGAGCGCCAATACCAATATAAGGGCTACGGTCGACGGCACCATTCTGGAGATACCTGCAAAGGAAGGGGATCAAGTGATACAAAGTAACAATTTCAATGACGGTACGACCATCGCAACCATCGCAGATCTGGGTAAAATGATTTTTGAGGGCAAAGTGGATGAAGGGGAAGTCGGGAAGCTGAAAGTAGGGGCCCCGTTGAAAATCAATTTAGGTGCGGTCGAGGGAAAGGAGTTGGATGCAACCCTACGATTTATTGCACCGAAAGGGGTCGAAGAAACGGGAGCGGTACAATTCAAGATCGAAGGTGACGTACAGGAAAACGATGATATTTTTATCAGGGCGGGGTATAGCGCCAATGCTTCGTTGGTATTGGAAAGGAAAGATAGTGTACTTGTGATTCCGGAAGCCTTGCTGCAATTCGATAAAAAGACCGATAAACCGTTCGTTGAAGTGTTGGTGGGTACCTTGGACGAACAGAAGTTCGAACGTAGGGATATCGAAATTGGCATATCAGACGGGATCAATGTGGAAATTGAATCAGGGTTGACAAAGGAGGACAACGTAAAACAGTGGAACAAGACCGAGCCCATCAAGAAAGGTGAAGAGGAAGCCGAGGAAGAAAAATCAGAAGAGTAAACATCAATCAAAACTATAATCAAAACATCAAAAAATGAACTTTAAACTAACCGGATTTTTATTTTTCGCGGCAATCGCTATTGCTTCGGCGCAAAGTAAAACGTGGACCTTGGAAGAATGCATTGCCTATGCAGAGGAGAATAATTTATCGATTGCGCAGTTTGAATTGGATTTGGAAGATGCACAGATTGATCGATCAGATGCTTTTGGCAATTTTTTACCGGATGCGAATGCTCAAGTAAGTTCTCAGGCGAATACGGGATTTACTATTGACCCGACCACCAACCAACCTGTTACCACTACTATTCTAACGGCGCAAGGCGGCATTACCTCAACGGTGAACCTCTTCAATGGCTTAAGGAACCTAAATAGACTGAGAAGGGCTAAAATGAACGCACTTGCCAGTCAGTACCGTTTAGATGATCTAAAAGACGATATACGTCTGAATGTAGCGGAATCTTACCTCAACATAATCTCTGCAAAAGAAACCCTCGTTACCCAAAAAGCGCAATATGCGGAAACCGAACAGGATGTGAAAAGAACCGCTGAACTCGTAGAGGCCGGCGTAGTCCCTAGAGGTGACCTTTTGGAAGTGGAGGCCACCGCTGCAGGGTTGGAGCAACAAATCGTAACTACGGAGAACCAAGTCTTAATTTCCAGAATAGGGTTGGCCCAACTGTTACAGATTTCCGATTATGATAATTTTGATGTGGCCGATGTGGATCTGGACGTGCCTCCATCTGAAATTTTGAACCGATCACCGAAAGAGATTTTTGCAACTGCCCTTACCTTTAGAAACGATATAAAATTTTCTGAAAGTAATGTGGGGCTCGCGGAACAGGATTTGAAAATTTCCAAAGGAGCACTATTACCGACCTTAGGAGCTTTTTTCAACTATAATACGCGGTATTCAGACCAACCACAGTTCAACAATATTACGGGTATGCTTGAAACGGAGAGCTTTAGCAATCAGCTATGGCTAAATGATGGTATTTCTTATGGAGCCCAGTTGAACGTGCCCATTTTTAATCGCTTCGCGAACAGAAATAACATTAAACGAGCGGAAATAAACGTGTTGCGGTCGCAACTGCAATTGGAGCAGAATAAATTGGAACTGGAAACCAATATCAACCAGGCCTATGTGGATGTAAAAGGCTTTGCTAAGGCTTACCAAGCGGCCCAGAAAACACTCGAGGCCACGAATTTGGCTTTTGAATATTCAAAAGAGCGGTATGAGGTAGGTTTATTGAATGCTTTTGATTTTAGCCAAGCACAGTCCCGTTTGGTGAACGCGGAGGCAGATGTAATACGGAACAAGTACATTTATATATTTAGGCTGAAAGTACTTGAATTCTACTTTGGCATGCCAATTTCCTTGGACTAAGCGATTCGATAAGAAGTGGGGGGCCATCTCACGTTTTTTTACCGTATCGCAGTCGATTGGGGTTGCGAACCGTTCGAGAGTACCATATAGCCTTATCGAATGGGCGCCTTGGAAGGAAGAACGGTCTTTTTAGATACCCCCTTTTCATTTTAAGGCAAACAGTACCTTTGCAGTATGAGTTTGATATTAAATCTAGAAACGGCGACCACCAATTGTTCGGTAAGTTTGGCAAAGGAGGGTACGCTTATTGCCCTAAAAGAATTGAACACCGAACACTTTTCGCATGCAGAAAAATTGCATGTGTTCATTGAAGAAATAGTCAAAGAATCGAATACCCTATTATCTTCCATTGAAGCCATAGCGGTGAGTAAAGGCCCAGGATCGTATACGGGACTTCGTATTGGCGTTTCAGCGGTCAAGGGACTATTT
>JBARCC010000656.1:0-2081 GCA_049793635.1 Maribacter sp.
CTAAGTCTCAAACATGGTATTTCTTTTGTTCATAGGTTTACTCTTTGTGGGTGCTCATCCTAACGAACAACAAAATGGCATTCAAGTAACCTTCTATTCGAAAGAACTGAAATGGAATTGATGTGAATCTTATGACTTCATTTGTAACCAGAGATTTTCTTAGAAATGAATTTGAATATAATTTGCGGAATAAAGGACCGTGGTGAAAGAGAAAAATAACCAATTAAAAAAAATTAAAAGACCTTGGCCCACAAAAGCGGCCATGGAGCAAGTGTATTCCAAAAATTTTTGGGGTGGACCTCCTGCTACATTTTATTCTGGCCAGGGGTCGCATGACCGCCATATCATACATCCTTACCTCGATGTTGTAAGGGCGTTTCTCAATGCCTTTGAAAAGCCTTTGGTAGTTTGTGATTTAGGTTGTGGGGATTTTAATGTAGGAAAGGGATTGGTTACCCATGCAGGCCGCTATATTGCAGTAGATATTGTTGACGCACTTATTGTACATCTAAAACAACGGTTCACGGCACCGAATTTAGAATTTCAACAGCTAGACATTGCCGGCGATAATTTGCCCTTGGGAGATTGTGCGCTGGTGAGGCAAGTGTTACAGCACCTATCGAATGCGGAAATACAGCGGATATTGCCAAAATTAAAGGCCTATACCTATCTGATTGTTACCGAACATATCCCTACCGGGAATTTTAAGCCGAACCTTGACATTATTTCAGGACAAGGAACACGTCTGAAAAAAGGGAGTGGAGTAGACCTATTGGCAGCTCCATTTGATTTTAAAGTGAAAGCGGAAAAATTACTACTCTCAGTTCCTCTAGAAGAGGATTTGGGAGTTATTGTTACAAAGCTGTATCAGGTGTAGTTAAGCACTTTCTTCTCCTTGTTCAAGATGGACCGGATACTCTTCTTCATCTTTTTATGTTCCAGAGAATGAGCGGTCGTGGTATGGAAACCATAAGAAACCCATAAAAAAACCCCAACATTGCTGCTGGAGTTTACTATTATTCTTCTGGTTTTGGATCCATCTTAAAATCGTTCATAAAGGCCGTGGTATAATTACCTGCCAAATAATCGGGATGGTCCATAAGTTGTCTATGGAACGGGATCGTTGTTTTTATCCCTTCGATCACGAACTCGTCTAAGGCACGCTTCATTTTATTGATCGCCTCCTCCCTGGTTTGGGCTGTAGTAATCAACTTAGCGATCATGGAATCATAATTTGGGGGAATGCTATACCCACTGTACACGTGCGTATCCATACGCACCCCATGTCCGCCCGGGGTATGTAACGTTGTAATTTTCCCCGGTGAAGGTCTAAAATTATTATAGGGGTCTTCAGCATTGATCCTACATTCGATGGAATGCAATTTAGGGTAGTAATTCTTTCCTGAAATGGGAACTCCCGCCGCAACCAATATTTGTTCCCGAATCAAGTCATAATCGATGACTTGTTCGGTAATAGGATGCTCGACCTGTATACGGGTGTTCATTTCCATGAAATAAAATTTCCGGTGCTTATCCACCAAAAACTCAATGGTTCCCGCACCTTCATATTTGATGTACTCCGCCGCTTTTACGGCAGCATTGCCCATCGCTTCCCTTAATTTATCGGTCATGAACGGAGAAGGGGTTTCTTCGGTCAATTTTTGATGGCGTCGTTGTATCGAACAATCCCTCTCCGAAAGGTGACAGGCCTTACCGTACTGATCGCCTACGACCTGTATCTCGATATGCCTTGGCTCCTCAATGAGTTTTTCCATATACATGCCTCCATTGCCAAAAGCTGCCGTTGCCTCTTGTACGGCACTTTCAAAAAGATCTTCCATTTTCTCCTCGGACAGCACTGCACGCATTCCTTTACCGCCCCCACCAGCGGTGGCTTTGATCATCACCGGATATCCCATTTTCTTGGCCACCTTTTTTGCGTCGGCAACATCCTTCAGCAAACCTTCTGAACCGGGCACACAAGGCACACCAGCTTCTTTCATGGTCGCTTTGGCAGTAGCCTTATCGCCCATACGGTCAATTTGATCCCCAGAGGCACCTATGAACTTGATCTCATGCTC
>JBARCC010000657.1:0-2656 GCA_049793635.1 Maribacter sp.
GCACTATCAAGGCAAAGACCGGTTTGTGGTTCGCAAGGAAATAGCGAAGGAATTGGAAGAAAATGGCTTTTTAGTGAAAACGGAAATCCATATCAATAAAGTAGGAACCTCTGAGCGCACAAAAGCGGTTATTGAACCAAAATTGTCGGACCAATGGTTTCTTAAGATGGAAGACTTGGCCAAACCTGCCCTAGATGCGGTAATGGTCAATGGTGATATAAAACTACATCCGAAGAAATTCGAGAATACCTATCGCCACTGGATGGAGAATGTTCGGGATTGGAATATCTCCAGGCAATTGTGGTGGGGGCAACAAATTCCTGCTTTTTACTTTGGTGATGGGCAAGAAGATTTTGTTGTTGCGGTAAATGTAGAGGAAGCATTAGAGCTTGCGAGAGAGAAAGCAGGTAATCCAAACTTGACGATAAAGGAATTACGGCAAGACGCAGATGTGCTCGATACTTGGTTTTCATCATGGTTGTGGCCCATCAGTGTTTTTGGGGGTATTTTAAATCCTGATAATGAAGAAGTCAACTACTATTATCCTACCAATGATTTAGTGACCGGTCCGGATATCCTATTTTTCTGGGTAGCGAGAATGATTGTGGCCGGGTACGAGTATAGGGGGGAACGACCTTTTGAAAACGTTTATTTTACCGGTCTCGTCAGGGACAAACAACGAAGAAAGATGTCAAAATCGTTGGGTAATTCTCCCGATGCCCTGAAGCTTATAGAGGATTACGGGGCAGATGGCGTTCGCGTAGGTTTATTATTGAGTTCCGCTGCGGGCAACGATTTAATGTTCGATGAAGATTTATGCCAACAAGGGAAAAATTTCGCCAATAAGATCTGGAACGGTTTCCGATTGTTAAAGGGATGGGAAGTGGTGGATCTGCCCCAACCGGAGGCCTCTAGGCTTGGTCTGGAGTGGTACGAGGCAAAATTGAATAAAACCGTACTGGAGATCGATGATCATTTCAGCAAGTTCCGTATATCAGACGCATTGATGTCTATTTATAGGTTGGTTTGGGAAGACTATAGTTCTTGGCTGTTGGAAATCATAAAACCCGCCTATCAGCAGCCTATCGATAAAATTTCTTATGATCGGGTAATTGCTCTGTTCGAGGAGAATTTGAAGTTATTACATCCGTTTATGCCATTTTTGACCGAGGAAATTTGGCAACGCATCGCCAAGAGGGAAACAGACGAAGCATTGATCATCTCAAAATGGCCGATTACCGAGGCAATTAACCATGATTTGATTTTTGCTTTCGATATTGCAGCCGAGGTTATAGCGGGAGTGCGCACCATTAGAAAGGAAAAGAATATACCCATGAAAGACGCTTTGGAACTTTCGATATTGAATACCGAAGCACTTGGCCACGAGTGGGATGTGATCATTTCAAAATTGACGAATATTTCTAAAATTTCCTATATCGATGTTCCTCTAGAGGGGGCATTGACCTTTAGGGTAAAAAGCAACGAATATTTCGTACCCATGGAAGGTACGATCGATATCGATGCTGAAATCAAGAAAATTAAAGAGGAGTTAACCTACACAAAAGGCTTTTTGGTTTCTGTTTTGAAAAAGCTTTCCAATGAACGTTTTGTAAGTAATGCGCCAGAAAAGGTTATTGAGATCGAACGCAAAAAACAAGCGGATGCCGAGGCGAAAATCGAAACCTTAGAAAAAAGCTTGGCCAGTTTGAGTTGATATGGGCGATTACCGAAGGGCCATAGTACGAATAACTTCTGTACCGCTTCGCATCGCTGCCTCATCTTCTTTTGTATCTTTAGAAAAGGAACTAAAAACAAGAAAATGAAAAGGCTTAGAAAAGAAGATATCAAGCAAGAGGTTTTCGACCTCTATGATGCCTACGCACATAACCAAATTCAGAGGCGCGACTTCGTGCAGAAGTTATCATTATATGCGGTCGGGGGTATTACAGTCGCTTCCTTGATGAGTTTCCTCATGCCGAATTATGAGGATACTTTGCTGGTGGACAAAGATAATCCGGAATTGGATTCCTCTTTCATTCAATATGATTCTCCGAAGGGAGGAGGAGAGATCAAGGGACTACTTTCAAAACCAAAAGCTGCAAAAGGAAAACTGCCAGGCATTGTAGTGGTGCATGAGAATAGAGGTCTCAATCCGTATGTGGAGGATACGGCTAGAAGGGCGGCCTTGGATGGGTTCATTACTTTGGCACCAGATGCACTGAGTCCGTTGGGAGGGTATCCGGGAAACGATGACGAGGGAAGAGAAATGCAACGGACGCGTGACAGGGACGAAATGCTGGAAGATTTTATAGCTGCTTTCGAATATTTAAGGAGTCATGAATCCTGTAATGGGAAAATCGGGGTGGTTGGCTTTTGTTTCGGAGGGTGGATTTCGAATATGATGGCAGTTAAAGTACCAGATTTAAGTGCCGCTGTTCCATTTTATGGAGGTCAGCCCACAGAAGATATAGAACATATTAACGCAACGCTTATGTTGCACTTTGCGGGCTTAGATGAACGCGTTAACGCAGGATGGCCGGCTTACGAAAAAGCATTGGAGGAGCATAAAATAGAAAACGAGGCTTTTTTCTATCCTGAGGTAAATCATGGTTTTCACAACACCTCAACACCAAGGTATAATAAGGAAGCCGCCGAA
>JBARCC010000658.1:0-3065 GCA_049793635.1 Maribacter sp.
CAAGAACAGCTGATCGCCGTTTTAGGAAAAGAATCGACGGCAACAAAAACACCTTCCAAAGGGCTCTTTGTCCCAGACGCACAAATGGTCTTCTGCATCGATACCCGATCCGAAATGATACGAAGAAACGTAGAATCAAAAGGCAATTACGAAACCTTTGGGTATGCAGGCTTCTTCGGTATCGCCATGGATTACACCAATTTAGAAGACGGTATTACCCGAAAATCGTGCCCGCCTATCGTATCTTCTGCTTACGTAGTGTCTGAATCCCATCAACCTAAAAAAGCCGAGGCATTAAAAACTTTTACAAAGAAAAACGATCGTTTCAAATTCGGCGAATACTTTCTAAAGCGCATGAAAAATATGTTGCCCTCCGCCTTCGGATATGTCGAGGGATCGGGAATATTCTATGGTATTTCAACGTTGATGCGCACGCTGGCCCCAAGCTATCTTTATGACGTAAAAGCAAAAAACACAACGCACTTCGAGCATTTCTGTGAACCCCAACTACACCTATCAAATGCGACCTATGGTGAATTAGGGATTTCCACGGCCGAAAAAGTCGCGATCGTCAAATCTGCATTTTCTCTTACGGGGTGGAAAGATTTCGCTCCTATTGTACTATTCATTGGCCACGGTAGCCATTCGGCAAACAACCCGTTCGGTTCGAGCCTCGATTGTGGCGCTTGCGCGGCCAGCCCAGGAAGGCAGAATGCCCGCATGTTGGCAAAATTGGCGAATCTCCCCGAAGTCAGGATACAACTTGCAGAAGACCATAATATCATCATACCCAACAGCACCCTTTTTATTGGTGCAGAGCACAATACCACTACCGATGAGATTGTACTATTTGACGCAGAAGTACCCGAGTCCCATAAGAAACAACTGGCTGTCGTAAAAACCGATTTATACAAAGCACAGCAAACGGCAACCCGAGAACGATTGGGCGCTAGCAAAAATAGTATTTCGGCCGCCCAGCATAAAGCGAACCACTGGGGCGAAACGAGACCGGAGTGGGGATTGGCAAAAAATGCCAGCTTCATTATCGCGCCACGAGCACTTACCAAACATCAAAATTTGGCAGGTCGCTGTTTCCTACATTCCTATGCCTGGGAAAGTGACATGGAAGGAACCGCCCTAGAAGGCATCCTGCAAGGCCCTATGGTCGTCACCCAGTGGATCAACAACCACTATTATTTCTCTACCGTGGATAACAATACCTTCGGTGGCGGCTCTAAAATCACCCACAATATTACCGGTAAGTTCGGGGTGCTACAGGGCAATGGAGGAGACCTGAAAATGGGGCTTCCCTTACAATCCGTAAATCAAGCAGACAAGGAAATGTACCACCAACCCTTGCGTTTGAGTGTCGTAGTGCAAGCACCGCTCGACCGCGTGAACCACATCCTTGCACGGAACGAACATTTGAAAACTTTGCTCGATAATGAATGGATCTACCTCTTGGTCATGGATCCTTTTAAAGAAAACCGAATCGTGCAATACACCACTAACTTGGAATGGATTGCGGTCGCAGGGCAAAATAAGAGCCCTAAACCAAGACATCCCAAAACGGAGATTTCGATTGTAGATGAGGTAGTCTAGTAAGGTAACCAATCATTCGAAAGACTTAAAAAAGTTTACTTCTTATGACACTACAGTATGCTTTTCTTATTGAGGCGAAAACGACCTACCTGACAAGGTTTGAGTAGCTACTTCAAAATAGAGCTATCGATATTGGAACGCTCCAAAAACCAAACAAATAAGGCACGGGTAACAACTCCCGTGCCTTTAAAAACTAACTCAAACTAACCCAGATCACTGAATCATCTTTAATATCCGGGATTTTGTATATATAATCCTCCGGTAAAATCAATTTCCCGCTGTGGAATGGGGTAGTATTCATCCCGTCCAGCGGTAAATATCGCATTGGCCAAAAAGTCTCTTTTTGTACTCTCTTCCTCTAAATACGCATTTAAGACTTCGGCCGCTTCACCCCATCTCACCAAATCGAAGAAACGAGCACCTTCCATGGCAAATTCCAATCTTCTTTCGAATTTTAATGCTTTTAAAGCATCATCCTTACCAGAGAATACTGTGTAAAGACCAATGTTATAGATATCGGTAGCGCCTGCGTTTAAGGGTCTTTGCGTGCTCTCCGTTGCTCTTGTTCTTATTTGATTGATTATGGGTAGGGCTTCCTCCCATCTGTCCAACTGTATCAAGGCCTCTGCCTTCATTAGCAGTACATCCGCATAACGAATAAAATCTACATTTTTAGAAGTACCTACAAATGGGCCCTCTTTCACATAGCAAGAACAATCTGGTGCCTGTTGTTCCTTCATATTGCCAAAGTAACCATATACCCCGGGATCTCTGGCCCAACTAAAATTATAGATCATATCGCCTGCTTCTGCCACAGTGGTCCTATATTTGAAAGGTCTTCCTGGTATACCGATGGTGTGGTCTATTCGCGGATCTACTGTTAAACCAACATCTACAGGTGTTTCACCGTTTGCATCCACAACGGTAAACACATCCTCATCGTTGAACGTATCCAATAGTGGCAGCCCATTAGTATCGGTCTTAAACGCATTGACCATGTTCTGGCTCGCCAGATGGAACCCGCAACAACCATACAATGGTGAACCATGTGGAGAATTCAATCCTGTAACGAAGCTTACTCGGCCCACTACGGTACCATCATTTATAGAAAATTGGGTTGCCCAGATAGATTCGGGACCATTATCAAAGCCATCCAAAAAATTATTTCCAAAATCAGGTTCTAAGCTACCCGTAACTTCATCTGCGAACGTAATCACTTCTTCCAGGCGACCCGTATTGATATTGATGACCTCATGGGTCTCGTTCTGTTCATAAGCTTGATACAATCGTAGTTTCGCCAAATACGCGGCAGCGGCATTCCTATCAGCCCTTCCGACCAGTTCCTGTGCTTGCGGTAAATTATTATACGCAAACAAAAAATCCTCGGCAATCGTATTCCATAATTCATCATTGGATAAATCATTCGACGTCGCCTCGATTTCCTCTTGCGTCAAATCCTCGGT
>JBARCC010000659.1:0-2409 GCA_049793635.1 Maribacter sp.
AACATACACGGGACATTTGGCCGATAAATAGGTGGCCATTAGAAGATTATCGCAATTGCCCATACCCATTTTAGAGAGGGTATTGGCGGTTGCCGGAGCAATGACCATAAGGTCTGCCCAAAGCCCAAGCTCCACGTGATTGTTCCAATCTATGGTATGGGCATCGGTATGAACGAAATTTGAGACCACGGGGTTTTTGGACAAGGTGGCCAAGGTAAGCGGGGAAACAAAAGAGCTGGCACTCTCGGTAAGAATGATCTTAACGTTAGCACCAGCTTTTATGAATAAACGTACTAAGAATGTTGTTTTATAAGCAGCAATTCCTCCGGTTATGCCTAAAAGAATGTTTTTGCCGTTCAACATGGCTATGATACGTCTTTATCCGTATTTCTATGGTATATTTTATCCATCAACCACTCTTCTACCGCCATTGCGTGTGGTTTAGGCAATTTTTCGTAAAACTTGGAAACTTCAATTTGCTCCTTATTTTCAAAAACCTCTTCGAGACTATCACTATAGGTTGCAAATTCCTCCAACTTTTCCAAGAGCTCTTTTTTGATTTCAGAATTGATCTGCACCGCTCTTTTTGCAGTTATCGAAATCGCTTCGTAAATATTCTCAGTGGGCTTGTCGAACTCGTTGCGATTGTGGGTAATGGTAGAGACCGCGGCTTTTGAGTTTTTTAAATCGTTCATAGGTGATATTCTAGTTTATTATTTTGATGTAAGGATCTGCCGTTCTTCCAAACGCTCTAATTCCTTATTTATTTTTTCCATGAGGTCGGAAGCCTCTTTATCGAATTTAGACTCTGGAAACTGTTTTTTCATTCGCGTGTAGGCCGATTTCGCATTTCGCAATCGCTCGGCTTTTACATTTTCAAAACTGTTCATTGCCATATGGGTCAATGCCTTCACTTTTATGAACATGGCATCTTCCCTGTAGATGGAGCCAGGATTGTCGGAAATAAAATTTTCACTTGCTGCCACCGCCGAGGTCAGCATGTCATAATTGAACTCCCCTAACTTATTATACTGCTTTACGATTTCGTAGGCCTTTCGCTGCTTCTTGGTAGTCAGCTCTTGGGCCATAGCGTTAGCTTCAGCGAAATATTCGGATTCGGAATAGGCATTGATAAAGCCTTGTAGTTTCGCAAGGGCTTTGTCCGTATCCGTTTGGTCCAAGGAATAGGTAGGCGATAATTTATAATAGCTTTTTGCCCCCAAAAAAGAAGCCTCCGCTATTTTGTCGCTTTTGGGATACGATTTCACGAAACGTTCGAACTGGTACCCGGCCATATTGTAATCGCCCTGCTTAAAATAACTGTCCGACAAAAAGAACATCACCCGTTCCCCTTGAGGTTTACCAACGTACTTGGGAGCGATTTGTTCGTACAATCGATTCGCTCTCTTGTAATCCCCCTCATTGTAAAACTTTTCCGCCAAATCGTATTTTGCCTTTACATCATCGTTTTTAAGTACTTTTTGGTACTCACTGCACGATTGTAACGCTATGGCCATCAATAAGATTGGTAAAATTCGTCTCATAGTAAAAAACATTTTGCAAAATTAGTGATAATGGATGGATATAAAAAACATTTTCAACCTATAAAAGTAGCGGCTTTATACGGTTCTGAAGTCTTTGTTGGGGTAGTTTTAACGAAATTTAGGCGGGTATGCGCACGAGAGATTCCATAAAGGAAACGATTTTGTGCGTCAAAGCATTGCTAGCGGCTACTAAAGGTAAGCGCACAAAGGGCTTGGCGATGCCTAAATATTCAAAAATCACCTTGATGCCGGCAGGGTTTCCTTCCTCAAAAATCAGGTGCATCCCTTCCTGGAGTCGATAATGTTGTTGGTAGGCCTCTTCCGATTTGCCAAACAGGCCCTTATGTACCATTTGGGAAAATTCGTGTGGCAAACCCTGTCCGATTACCGAGATAACTCCTTCCCCGCCTGCCAATAGCGTTGGTAGGGCGGTAATGTCATCGCCCGAGAGTACCATGAAGCCTTTTGGTCTCTTAGCGATCACCTCTTGTATTTGGATCATATTGCCACAGGCTTCTTTTACGGCGATGATGTTATCACAATCTTTGGCCAAGCGTACCACGGTCTCGGGAAGCATGTTGCTGCCCGTTCTGCCGGGTACATTATAAAGGATCAATGGGCGCGGTGAGGCAAGGGAAAGCATCTTAAAGTGTTGATAAATGCCCTCTTGCGTAGGCCGGTTGTAGTAAGGAGAGACGGACAAAATGGCGCAATAGGCCGATACATCGGTAGCTTTCAGTTCCTCTACCAATCCGTAAGTGTTATTACCGCCAATTCCCAATACCAACGGTAAGGTTCCCGCATTGGCCTCCTCTACGGTATCCATGACCAATTTCTTCTCGGTCTTTGTCAAGGTTACCGATTC
>JBARCC010000660.1:0-15909 GCA_049793635.1 Maribacter sp.
GTTATATTTTATTGATGTATTTTGGCCCGATTTTAGAGAGCATCATTTGGTAGAGGCCATAAAAAATTACCAGAACAGAGAACGAAGATTTGGAAAAACTAGCGAACAACTCACTTAAAGATATGACGAGGTTCATATCCTTGAACCACATTTTTACTACCCTTTTACTTTTCACAACCTTTATCACCGCCGCGCAGGAAACCAATTACGAGGATAGCAAAAGCTATATTTTGGGTGGTTTGGAGGTTACGGGCCTTCAAAGCTACAACGAGCAAACGGTGAAGACATATACAGGCCTTAGGGTAGGGCAGCCTATTACCTTGCCGGGCGAACAGATCAGTGAGGTCATTAAAAAGCTGTGGGGTCTCGAACTGTTCAGTGAAATAGAATTTTTCATTACCAATATTGATGGGAATACGGTTTTTCTGGAATTGCAGATCATAGAACGCCCTACATTGACGGATGTCACCTTTTACGGGGTTAAAAAAGGTAAAATTGCCGATTTGATCAAGGATACCGATCTAAAGAAAGGAAAGAAAATAACCGAGAGCCTTATCTCAAATTCTAAAAACTACATCGCCAATAAGTATAAAAAGCAAGGATACCTTAATGCGCAGGTAAATATTGCCACGGCAAAAGATACGGCTGACACCAATGCGAGGAGTATGGTGGTCAACGTGAAAAAAGGGGATAAGGTAAAAATCCGAAAAATCGCTTTCGAGGGTAACGAGCAACTGTCCGATAAAAAATTACGCAAAGCATTAAAAAATACCAAGCAAAAGCGGTTTGGACGGTTTTGGAAAAAATCTAAATTCATTCAAAGTGATTATGAGGAAGATCTGGGACTCTTGGTCGACAAATTTGCAGAGAACGGTTACCGTGATGCGCGCGTAATTTCCGATACCATTATTAAGGTAGATGAGAATAATATAGACCTTAAGATCACAGTGGAGGAAGGCAATAAGTATTACTTCGGTAATATCGACTTTGTGGGAAATACAGTGTATACCGATCGCCAATTGAATCAGGTATTAGGGATAAAAAAGGGAGATACGTATAATGGTGTCCTTCTGCGGGAGCGTATTGCAGATAATTCAAAACCTGACCCTACCGATGTCACCAGTTTGTATCAAAACAATGGGTATCTTTTTTCGACTATAAATCCTGTTGAAATATCAGCCGCCAATGATACTATTGATTTTGAAATTAGAATCATAGAGGGTAAAGAGACCTTTTTGAACCACGTAACCGTCTCGGGGAACGATCGAACCAATGACCATGTTATTTACAGGGAATTGAGGACCAGACCGGGTCAAAAATACAATAAGTCCGATATCATACGAACCATTCGTGAATTAGGGCAGCTCGGATTTTTCGATGCCGAACAGATTACCCCCGATGTTCTTAACGCCAACCCGAATGAAGGAACGGTCGATTTGGCGTGGAGTTTGGTAGAGTCTGGCTCAAGCCAGATAGAATTGCAAGGGGGATATGGGGGCGGTGGCTTCATTGGTACCTTGGGGCTGTCGTTCAATAACTTTTCGATACAGAATTTATTCAAGGGCGAAGCGTACAAACCCGTTCCCATGGGTGATGGGCAAACCTTTGCGCTACGTTTACAGGCGAGTAGAACCTTTAGGGTGTATAGCTTGAACTTTGCGGAACCTTGGCTAGGGGGTAAGAAACCGGTGCGTTTTAATTTAGGTTTTTCGAGAACGCAACAGTTTCGGACCACTTTTGGAAACAATCAGAGAATAGAAGTGGATAGAAGCCAACAGTTTTCAATAACCGGTATTACCGCTGGTTTGGCAAAACGGGTGCAATGGCCAGACGATTTCTTTACGATATCACATTCTTTGAGCTATCAGCTGTATAATTTTCAAGATTATAATTTAGGGCTTTTCAATTTTGGAAATGGTAAATCCAACTCGGTAGCCTATACCTTTGGTATCTCCAGAAACGCGACCCAAGGGGGTAGGATCTTTCCTAGGGGAGGTTCCGATTTTGAGATTACCGCCAAGTTTACCCCACCATGGTCACTTTTCAGCGATAAGGATTTTAGGGCATTGAAGAATAGGAGCGAGGAACTTACCGATCTACAAAATGAACGAAGAAATCAGGGTCAAGCCCTTACGCCAGGGGAACTTAGCGAACTAGAAGATATTGATCAAGAACGTTTTAGGTTGTTGGAGTATTATAAGGTAAAATTCAAAGGGGACTGGTATACCACACTGGTAGACAAGCTGGTATTACGAAGCAATGCAGAATTCGGCTTTTTAGGAAGTTATAATAGTGCCGTGGGGAATGTACCTTTCGAACGTTTTTTCGTGGGAGGTGACGGCCTTGGTAATTTTACGCTCGATGGGCGGGATGTAGTGCAATTAAGGGGGTACGACAATCAATCCATTACACCAATTACACCGGGGTCAAATTCACAAGACGGGGCATTGATCTATAATAAATTTTCGTTGGAGCTACGGTATCCATTGACCTTGAAGCCATCTGCCTCCATTTATGGCCTAGCGTTTTTAGAAGGCGGTAATGCCTTCAACAATTTTCAAGAGTTTAATCCGTTTCAATTAAAACGATCGGCCGGTGTGGGGCTTCGGATTTTTATGCCAGCGTTTGGTTTGTTGGGCATTGATTTTGGGTACGGATTCGATGAGGATTTACGGCTACAATCAATAGGCAACGGTCCTAGCGGATGGCAAACCCACTTCATTATTGGTCAACAGTTTTAATTTTAATTGGAATTTAGGGTTCGTGCATACTACTAATCGATTCATTTTAAAAGATATAGTATTTTTGGCACGATATTTTCTATAGGATAAAACGAAATCAGTAATGAAGTTAAGGTCAAAAGTTCTTATCGTTAGTATGGCTTTATGTACGGCCATGGGTAGCTTTGCGCAACGTGGAGTTCGCATCGGTTATGTGGATATGGAGTATATTTTAGAAAATGTTGAGGAATATAGGGAGGCCACAGAGCAGTTAGAGACAAAAGTGCAGCGCTGGAAGGTAGAAGTGGAGCAGAAGCAGAGTATCGTAGAGCAAATGAAGAAAGACCTCATGGCTGAAAAAGTATTGCTAACGCCCGAATTGATTGCTGAACGAGAGGAGGACATACAATTGTTGGAAACCGAAATGATTGAATATCAGCAAAATCGTTTTGGGCCACAGGGAGATTTGATACTTCAGAAAAGAAGATTGATACAACCCATACAGGACCAGGTGTTCAATGAGGTACAAAAAATTGGGGCCAATAAAAAGTATGATTTTATTTTTGATAAATCTGCGGATGTCGTAATGTTGTACTCCGAAAAAAGACACGATATCAGTGATCTTATTTTAAGGGGTATCGCAAGGACCAGAAAAATAAGTGCCCCTACCAAGAATAAGGAGGATAGAAATCTTTTGGACGACTTTGATGGGGACGAGGAAGAGGGGGAAGAAGTAAGTGAGGCTTTGCAAGAGCGCATAGATAAGGCTTCTGAAGCTGCCCAAGCAAGGGAAAAGTCGGCTACGGAAACAAGGGCCGAGCAGTTGAAATTACGGGAAGAACGAAAGAAGGCCTATGAAGAACGGCGTAAAAAACTTTTGGAGGAACGAGAAGCGAAGAAGCAAGAAAAATTAAAAGAGAGAAATAGCGATACCGAAAAAGACGATAACAACGGTACTATTTAAATAGGTGTAACCACCATAAAAATTAACACTCAAATTAGAATTAAATTTTAACTCATGAAACAAGTAAAACAAGCAGTGGTAGCGGTATTGTTGTTCGTAGCGACGACAAGTTTTGTAAATGCCCAAAGTAAGATTGCGCATATCGACGTCACCCAATTATTGGCGGCAATGCCAGAGATGAAGTCGGCCGAGGCTGAATTGAAAAAATTACAGGAAACCTACAATGCCGATATTCAAGCTTCAATGACCGAATTGCGTAATAAGTACACCCAATATCAAAATGAAGCGGCTTCTAAATCAAAGGAGGAAAACGAGAAAAGGGCTGTTGAACTTCAGGGTTACGAAAAGAACATTGGTGAGGCGCAACAGGCTGCTCAGCAAGAATTTCAGAAAAAGCAAGGTGAACTGTTCGCCCCGATTTCAGAAAAGGCCAAGGCGGCTATCGAGAAAGTTGCCGCTGCACAAGGCTTCGATTACGTAATCGATTCTCAAACAGGCGGTGGATTGATCGTTGCTAAAGGCAAAGATTTGTTGGCCGACGTGAAGAAGCAATTAGGATTTTAAAACAGATATAACCCTACGTAAAAAGCCATCTGGAAACAGATGGCTTTTTTATTTTAGTATTTTTCCTCTTATATTTTTCCAGCGCAATCTGCGAATGAAAGCTCCTTCTTCTTTATTGATGAGAAAGGGTGCCCCCGCCTTTTTAGCGTTGAAGAATCCGGTCATGTTCTGTTTGAACATCCCGATCGATTTTTGATGGTAGGCCATTTTTAGAGAGGCTATACAGGTTATCAAAAAACCGTAACGCATGGTGTACATGGCTTTGCCCTGTAAGGTTCTGGTTTTTGGGGTATATGATTTTCCAGTAGGTCTGAGATGTTTCACTACAAGGCTTGTATCGGTCAACAGGGAAAAACCATGGTATTTTGCCAATAATTCATCGATAGTGTCCCATCCCATGGCATTTTTGAGTCCGCCAATGGCATTGAAGCAGGCTTTGGAATAGGCTTTGAACGCTCCCCGAATATGGTCCTTGTCCATTGGATGGTTGATTTTCCAATCTCCAGTACTCGTTTTCTCATAGATAAATCCGCCAGCGATACCTATCGAGGGATCTGCGGTAAAATGTTGAGCGATGCGTTCAAAATAGGTGGGTGGAAGAAGTAGGTCCGCATCGAGCTTTACGATAACGTCGTAGGCATTGTCCAATACTGTCAATCCATGATTGAACGCTTCGATTACCTTGCTGCCGGGCATATGCTCGGCGGCCGATGAACGGTTCAACTTTTGAAGGAGTGTAGATTTCTCAGTATAAGTATCAATAATGGCCTCCGTACCATCGGTAGAATGGTCATTCACAATGACTATTTTTTTCGGCAATACCGTTTGGGCAAGCAGGGAGTCAAGCATCTCGGCTAGATAATCCTCTTCGTTATGGGCGGGAATCACGACATAATACTCCATGCGCTTTTAGGGATTATGTTCTAGTGGCGTAGACAATATAATACCTCGGGGTAAAGGCGCGTAATAAGGGCCTAATCCCAATTTTCTTTACGGGGTTCGTCCATTTTTGGCTATCCTGTATGGTCCATCCTGCTTTATCCAAAAGCCAATCGAATTGCCAGTCCTCAAATTCGTGGTAATGCCTATCCCAGGGGTCAGTTTTACTTCTATAGGCTGGTGAAAACCATAATTTCAAAGGGATACTGGCTACAAGTTTATCCGCCTTTATTTCCGATAGAATATTTAGGGGGGCCAATAGGTGTTCAAAAATCTCAAAGGCGGTCACCACGTCTGTATCCGTTTGCTGTACTGCCCCAAAATGTACATCGAGGTCTTCCCCTTGGGTATTTTCAACAGAAAACCCTGCATCTTTCATGAGTGTGCTAAAGGGATTTGCCACCCCTAGATCGAGAATGGACGCACTGGGTTGAATATGTTTTTTTAAGAAGGCTAGGGTATGCTGATAGCGTTTATTCGGAAACGTATGTTCGTACATGTCAAATTCGATAGACCATTGCATTGACGTTCATTCCTGCGCCAACACTTGCAAAGATAACAACATCTCCCTTTTGTACCTGTTGATTTTTTAATTTTCCATGCAGCACCATATCGAATAGTGTGGGGATGGTGGCCACAGAGCTATTGCCCATTTCAGAAATGTTCATGGGCATAATGCCTGCCGGCATTTCTTTTTTGTATAGCCTGTAAAATCGTTTTACGATGGCCTCGTCCATTTTTTCGTTGGCCTGATGGATAAATATTTTTTTAACCTCGTCTATGGCTATTCCACTTTTTTCAAGACAGGATGCCATTGCACCAGGTACATGGGTGACTGCAAATTCATAGATTTTTCGGCCGTGCATTTTTATGTAATTGGTGGTCTTGGAATCTTTCTGGTTATATGTGCCTCCAAAAAACAGGTAATTCGCTTCCTCCATGGCGAACGTTGCAGATTCGTGCGCTAGAAGTTCGCCACCATTCTCTGTCTTCTCCAGAACCGTAGCACCCGCACCATCCGAATAGATCATCGAATCACGGTCAAAATCGTCAACGACCCTAGAGAGCGTTTCTGCTCCTATGACCAAACATTTGTTGGCAATGCCACTTTTTATGAAGGCATTGGCCTGGATCATACCCTCTAACCAGCCCGGGCAACCGAACAAAAGGTCATATGCAACGCATTTTGGGTTTTTAATTTGCAATTTGTGTTTTATTCTGGTGGCTAAACTCGGTAGCGTGTCGCCTTGATGCTCGCCATGCCTTAAATCACCAAAATTATGGGCTACGACAATATAATCTAAGGTTTCCTTATCGATACCGGCGTTCGCAATTGCCTTTTCGGCAGCAAAGAAACCCAGATCAGAAGTTTTGTGTTCTTTGGATGCATATCTACGTTCCCCGATTCCCGTGATGGCCTTGAATTTCTCAATAATGGTGGCGTTCCCATGTGCAAACGGACTTCCATCTGCGTTCAGAAAAGCGTGATTTAAAAAATCGTCGTTTTTGACGGTGTGCGAAGGAATAAAACTTCCGGTACCCGTAATCGAAATATGCATAGTGAACGTTGGTTAATTGGTTAAAAGTAAAAAAATCGCTCTCATTTAATATGCATGCATAGTAAAATTTACGATGCTCAATCCATTTTGGTTCTGGGTCCAATATAAAAAAAAGCCTTTTCAAATCGTTGAAAAGGCTTTGTACATTAGGATGGGCACACTTATTCGGCGTCCGCGTACGCTTCGATGGGTGCGCAAGTACATATTAAATTACGGTCTCCATATGCGTCATCGACCCTTCGTACAGAGGGCCAAAATTTATTATCGGTGACAAAGGATAGCGGAAAGGATGCTTTTTCCCTTGTGTACGGAAAATCCCAATGGTCTGAAGTGCACATGGCCAAGGTATGGGGTGCATTTTTTAACACGTTGTTCGGTTCGTCCGCCGAGGCTTCATCTATTTCTTCCCGAATGGAAATCATGGCATCACAAAAGCGATCTAATTCCGCAAGATTTTCACTCTCGGTTGGTTCGATCATCACCGTGCCTGCAACCGGAAAGGATACTGTGGGAGCATGAAAGCCATAATCCATCAACCGTTTTGCGATATCGGTCACTTCAATACCCTGCTCCTTAAACGGCCTACAATCCAAAATCATTTCATGTGCCGCACGACCTTTTTCCCCTGTATACAACACGTCGAACTTACCGTTCAAACGGTGTTTGATGTAGTTGGCGTTCAAGATGGCGATTTTTGTAGAGTGGGTCAACCCTACCTCCCCCAACATTTTTATATAGCCGTAGGAGATGACGCAGGCAAGGGAACTGCCCCACGGTGCGGCCGAGATGGCCGTGATTGCCTGATCACCTCCGGTTTTGATAAGGGGGTTGCTGGGTAAGAACGGTACAAGTTGTGCCGCGACGCAAATGGGCCCTACTCCTGGACCACCTCCGCCATGAGGAATGGCGAAGGTTTTGTGTAAATTCAAGTGGCATACATCTGCCCCGATCGTAGCAGGATTCGTAAGGCCGACCTGCGCGTTCATATTGGCGCCGTCCATATACACCTGACCACCGTGGTCATGTATCAATTTTGTAATGTGTCGTATCGATGACTCGAACACCCCGTGTGTAGAGGGGTAGGTCACCATAAGGGCGGCTAGATTATCGGAGTGGGCGGCCACTTTTTCCTCGAGGTCGGCAACATCGATATTTCCTTTTTCATCGGTCTTCGTCACCACTACTTTCATTCCCGCCATAACCGCAGAAGCAGGATTCGTGCCATGGGCAGAAGCGGGTATCAAGCAAATGTTTCTATGCGTATCGCCCCTAGATTCATGATACGCTCGAATCACCATTAAACCGGCGTATTCGCCCTGTGCTCCTGAATTGGGCTGTAATGAAGTATCTGCGAAACCAGTGATGGTAGAAAGATCATTGGCAAGTTCCCTTAAAATTATTTGGTACCCTTCCGCTTGTTCTACGGGTACAAAAGGATGTATGTTCCCCCAATTCGCCATACTTAAGGGTAACATTTCGGAGGCTGCGTTCAATTTCATGGTGCAGCTGCCCAAAGCGATCATGCTGTGGTTCAGGGAAAGGTCTTTACGTTCTAATTTTTTGATGTAACGCATCAGTTCGGTTTCCGAATGGTAGGTATTGAACACGGGGTTTTCCATGAAAGGTGTGGTTCTTTCAACACTTTTTGGAATGGCGGTCTTTTCCATTAGGGCATCTACTTTTTCTGCTCTTTTATCCAAAGCCTCCGAAAAAATAGAAATGATTTGGTTCACGTCGTTCAAAGAGGTGGCTTCGTTCACCGATATGGAAATCGTGTCCTTATCGACGTATAAAAAGTTGACCTCATGTTTCTCTGCAATAGGCTTCACTTTAAAAGCGTCGGCTTTAACACACAAGGTGTCGAAATAGGCGGTGTTGATTTGATATAGGCCTAATTTTTCCAATTGGTCGGTAAGCGTATTCGCCGTCGCATGCACTTTTTTAGCGATATATTCCAGCCCTTTCGGACCATGATATACCGCATACATACCCGCCATCACCGCTAGCAATACCTGAGCGGTACAAATATTCGAGGTCGCCTTGTCCCTTTTAATGTGTTGTTCACGGGTCTGCAGGGCCATGCGTAGGGCACGTTTGCCATCAACATCTTTAGTCACACCGATAATCCGTCCGGGAATGCTTCTTTTGTATTCTTCTTTAGTGGCGAAAAATGCGGCATGTGGGCCGCCATAGCCTAAAGGAATTCCGAAACGTTGGGTGGTGCCTACGACGACATCCACTCCAAATGCTCCGGGGGCGGTAAGTAGCACTAAACTAAGGATATCGGCCGCTACGGCTACTTTGATTTCCTTTACCTTCGCTTTGGACACAAAACCGGCGTAGTCATGAATTTGTCCATATTTACCCGGATATTGTAAAAGCGCTCCATAAAAGGAGTCATTGAAATCGAAGGTTTCATGATTTCCGATGACCAATTCGATGCCCAGCGGAATGGAACGGGTCTTTAGAAGGGATATCGTTTGGGGAAGTACTTCCTCTGAAACGAAGAATTTCAGAATATCGTTTTTTTTCTGATCAAGACTGCGCACATCGTATAACATAGTCATTGCTTCGGCTGCCGCGGTGCTTTCATCAAGTAAGGATGCATTTGCCAATTCCATTCCCGTTAAATCGGTAATTACGGTCTGGAAATTCAAGAGGGCCTCAAGTCTACCTTGTGCAATTTCGGCTTGGTATGGTGTGTAAGCAGTGTACCATCCCGGGTTTTCCAAAATATTTCTTTTGATGACCGAAGGTGTCAGACTTTCGTGGTATCCAAGCCCTATATAGCTTCTAAAGACCTTGTTTTTTTTGGAAAGTGCTTCAATGTGTGCCAAAAACTTATGCTCGGTCATAGGGGCATCCAAGGAAAGGGGCTCTTTCAAACGGATATCCTCAGGGATGGTCTCGTAAATCAGTTGATTTAAATCGGCTACCTCTATGGTATCGAGCATATATTTTAAATCTTCTTCCCTTATGCCGATATGGCGTAGCGCAAACACGTCAGTCTTCATAGATAAATAGCTAAAAATTGAGTACAAAATTACCAATTAAATACCGGTTAATGGCATGGTTGAAAGCCTATAGAGGTTAAAGTTTTTAACCAAAATCATGGGTTATAAACACAATGTCTATTTTTGTTGAATGTCGGTATTGAAAAAGATGTTCGATTTTTACCTCGATGCCAGTATACATGTTGCCTTGGCAATCATTGCTTTGGTGCAGGTTACCGCAATGACCTTAAACATTAGGGTGCCACAGGCATTGAATATATTCATTTTTTTCGGTTCCATAAGCTGTTATAATTTTGTTAAGTATGGCGTCGAGGCCGAAAAATACCTTTTGGTGGCCAACAGACACCAAAAGAATATTCAATTTTTTAGCTTAGGCTGCTTGATAGTGGCGCTGATTCAACTTGTTCAATTATCCGAAACCGTAGTGTTCGCACTTTTCATATTAGGTGCCATCACCGCACTTTACGCGCTGCCGGTACTGCCAAAAGAAAAGAACTTTCGAAGTTTGGGCGGACTCAAAATTTTAATCGTAGCGGCTGTTTGGGCGGGCACAACGGTCATTTTACCTGTATTGTCCAATACCCTTGATCTACACGCAACAATTTGGATAGAGACGCTACAGCGCTTCTTTATGGTGCTTGTGCTGCTGGTGCCTTTCGAGATACGGGATTTAAAATTTGATAGTATCGAATTGCATACCCTACCACAGCGGTTTGGAATACCGGAGACAAAGGGAATCGCCTTGCTATGGATTGTACTTTTTCTGGTTCCTTCTTTTTTCGTCGTAAATGTATTCGCAGGGGTGTTTTGGTCAAAAGTGGTCGTATCGGCACTATTGGTAGTGGTCATCTTAAGGACGACTAAGAACCAAGGACGTTATTTTTCCTCTTTTTGGGTAGAAGCCATACCGATCGTATGGTTGGGTCTTATGTTGTTTTTTGACAGGATTTTATAAAAAAGTAAAAATAAATTCACCCTCAACATCATCCTCTTTGTAATTGGTAAATTGAGATTGCGAGTCTAAAGGAACCCGAAAAGCCTATTGAGAGGAATGCACAAGGTCGGTAATGCATTTTCGCAGTTCCGGGTGATGCGGAATGTAATGCCGAAAGCTTTCGGGACGGTTTATGACCCCTTCGGTAAAATGAAACCTGGCGAACCAGCCTGTCGGCAGGTACCCCTACGGTTCTGCAGGGATAGTCAGTTTTAAGAAAATTTTTTATTCCTTTTCGGTCAATACCTGTTTCATCCGTGACTTTTCAACTTCCGAAAGGGAGACCAATTTGGCCTTATTACAAAGTACGGTCAACTTGGTATTTTTTTGACTATGCTTCACGCAGGTCTTACAAATGAATTTATGAAATCGCAACTGGATCAAATCCCATTGGGATGCCTCCCCGTATTGTGCTTTATTACAAATGCTAACCGCGTTTTGACAAGATAAAATCATATCCTTAAAACCAATTTTGATTTAGACAACCCATTAACCCGGTTCTTGCCCTATGGATCATAACCCATAAATTAGACGCATTAATGCCCAGCGCATTACAAATATCTTCCGTTTCCATTCCTTGAATGGTTTTCATGATGAAGACCTTGGCCTGTTTTTTAGGAAGCTTGGAGATGCATTCCTGTATCGCTATCCCCAATTCCTCATTCTCCAGGGCGTCGATTTCGAAGTTACTGTTCGGATCTGCAATCCGCTCTTCCAACCAATCTCCCTCTGCGTCGGTTTGCGAGCTGTAGCTCATTCGTACTTCCGCCTTGCCCTTATTAGAATTGATTTTTCGGTAATGGTCGATGACCTTGCGTTTTAAAATGGCGATCAACCAGGTGCGTTCTGCTGCTTCCCCCTTAAAATTTTTAGCGGATTTTAACCCGGCAACGAAGGTATCCTGTACCAAGTCTTTCGCGATTTCACTGTCGCTTACACGTGAAATTGCGTAATTGAAGAGATAGTCGGCGTAAAGGTCGACCCATTGCTCAGGATGAAGTTCGTGTGCGCTCATAATGTTGTTATGCTTCCCAAAAGTAATCGAATTATGTGTTATTCCTGCCAAAATTCAGGTAGTTAGCATCTAGACGGCTTCATATTTTTTATATTTATGCTAAAAATCATGTTATGAAATGTAGAATGTTGTTCGTTTTCTTGTTCGCCTTTAACGTAGGTATTGCTCAATATGCGTCCAAGTCGATTACCGAAATCACTAGCGATGAACTTTCTCATGTACAGCTTTTGGATGTTCGAACGCAAGAGGAGTATGACGCCGGTCATTTGAAGGGCGCTATTCAAATGGATTGGTTTTCCGATGATTTTGATACGCAAACTAGGTGTCTTGATAAACAAAAAACAATTTATGTATACTGCAAATTGGGAGGTAGAAGTGCTAAGGCTCAAGAACGATTAAAATCGCTCGGATTTACCCAAGTCGTGAATTTAGAAGGAGGTTATGATGCTTGGTCTGCCGCCCATAAATAAGGCAAACCATCTTGTGTTCGTCGTCGTTTACAAGGCAATTCGTTTGACCTTATGCTAACTGCGCCTACAGCACTTTAGGGGTTCATTTATAAAATGATAGAGTGCAAATACCCTTTTAGCCATCAGATTGACCCAAAAGGGAATTGTTTAAATGACGTAGGGATACAGTTTATTAGTAAGGCCTATAAACTTCAACACTGTTTTTTGGTGCGCTACCAGTGACCGTTACAGAAATTATAAAGAGGCTATCTAAAAAGTCTGTTCTACTGTCAATTCGAGCGGAGTCGAGAACTTCAACACCTTGATGTTAAATCCATCTCGACTGCGCTCAATGTGACAGAAACCTTAAATATAGATCTTTCAAACAGCCGCAGGTTTCTATTATTCTACCACGATAAACTCAGACCTTCGGTGTTCTTGATGTCGCTCGTCCGTACATTTTTCTTGGGTGGTACAATCGTTCAACAGTCTCGTTTTTCCAAATCCTTTGCTGGAGAGGCGTGATGTGTCTATACCGTTTGCGACAACATAGGCAACCGTTACCGTAATTCCATGGAGATAGCCGGGGGAATTATCACAGGTAGTGCAGCCGAGGTTTGTGATAGTGGTAACCTTCCTATGTTCGTTTATTCATTCTCCGATATCGGTCTGTGACCAAGCTTGCGACGAACAACAAAGTAATCACACGACGGCTAGAAAAGTCAGGTATTTGTAGGTGGTCCACAAAAATTGATGAATACTGTGTTTCGCAGGGATTCGGTTCGGTTTCGTATTCGTTTCTTATGTGTGGTGTGTCAAAATTACGATAAGCGGCACGAAGCATTTTTTATGTTCGTTTCAAATGGATTTTTGGAGGTTTGAAAAAGACGAATTTCTAGGTTCGCATCGACTTATAAGCATGGATTACCGTAGGGTTGAATGGGTAGCACACCGTTTTCCTTACCATTAAAATATTCCAAAATTTTCATCAGCATATCGTATGCAGAATCACTGTAAGACTTTTTTATACTTGGGTCTCTTGGGATACCCATGCCATGGATAGCTGTCGGTATCATTCTTTGTCGGAGTGGTAAATGTTTAGGCACTAATGATTCGCTTTAGGAAACGACCAGGTTTACAAACAATAATTTTTAAATAAAATGGTTTTAACCCTGTTGTTGTTTTTGCCGAGTTCCGCAAACAATTTCCCTGAAAACAGGGTATGTTCAGCTTTCAACAGAAGCTAACTTGCGGACATACATTATAGGAAACCTACAGAAGTTGTAGATATTAAGTTGAGCAATAAAAGACCTTGAACCGCTGGGAAGTACCCTGGGCGCATCCAAAAAAGGGTAAGCGTTCAAAGCACCGATTCTGGCTTAGACGAATTATAATACCATGAAACAAATAATGATTTTATTTACCTTATTCACACAAATGATGACAAGTCAAATAAATTTTAAACCTGCGGATAAAACACAGTTGGCAACTTGGCTGGATACCGCTAAAGAGAAGGCCGAGGTAAATGCAAATGCCGTACCTAAATTGTACGATGAGCATGCCTTGGCCTTAGAAAATAATGAAGATTCAAATGCCATTTTCGATTATGGATTAAGCCTGACCACGGTCTTACAGCCCGGGTTGGCGACTGCCACCGAAAACCCACTTTCTGATGGTGGTCACCAACTTGCAATGGAGGCGGAAAATGCATACAAGGCCGCTATAGATCTTTATGCCAAACACGGTCGCGCCAATATAATGCTGGGTTTGCTTTATAACCAATTGGGGAAATACATGTACGCTGAACCCTATTTGGAAATTGGCCTACAGCTCCAGGAAGGTGGTGAAGATTGGATGGTCGCCGCCAACCAGTATTTATTAGCGGGCGCGTATACGTACAACACGGATGAAGAAAAATACGTAGAGGTGTACGCTAAGTTTAAGGAATACGCACATCAAGCGGGCATAAAAAATCAGTCTTATTATTTGAAAATGGCAGTTTTGTATGTATCGTATTATGAAAATTAAGCAGTAAGCACTATTCCCTATGGTACGGATATCAATATTAATAGTGGTTTTTTCTACGATGTGTATTTCGGTAGCTCAAGATAAGGCCACGGGCGTAGTATTGGTCAATGAACAACAAGATGGAGTGTCAATGACCACGTATAAAAAGGATACGACCCGTTATAAAAAAGCCAGACCACTTTTTATAAAATCGAAGTTCGTTATTTTTAAGGATAGGGCCATGTTTCATGATAAAGTCTTGTACGATGCGCAAACCGATTCCGAATTGTTTATGAATTCGGAAATGTCGTCAGATGTCACTTGTTCCCCAAAGTATACCTCATATTACAATCCTTTATCATTGGTGGGCCATTTATATAGTTACGAACGGTATGAAAGCTCGGAGACCCAATGTATTCGTAGGGGTGGTTCATATAGGGTAAAGACCATAGCGGTAGAAACCGGTGAACCCATATCCCTATTGGCCCTATTTGAGGAGCGCGATATCGTCGAAGCCTTTAAAAAAGATGTATGGATAGTGGGAGCGGCCAAGAATGCTAATAGTAACCTAAATGAAATCAACGATTTTAAAAGCGTGATGCATTTCGCCATGGATAAACTCAGTGCGGACATTCAGTTTAGTGCTTCGGGATTTTGTGTCTCCAGCTACAAAGATGGAGTGGCCAACATCAAATTTGTAGGTCGTGGATATGTTGGGAACAACAATTACCGACACGTAGAAATGGTTTTTCGATTATCGGTCAAAAAGGAGGCGATTTCATTTTTTGAGGATAAAGAAAACTTTTATGAAGGGAGATTTGAAAACGGGCTCACAAAATAAAGGTATGAAATGTGATAACGATTGCCGTATTGAACGCGTGCTGTTGAATAATCTAGGAAAATGATAAAAGTGAATGCGACCGCAGCGTAGCGGTCATACATTGATGCGGATTTATGTATTTCATGCATGCTGAATACGATTAGGGCCTGTCTTTTATTGGTATTGGTTTTCTGGCCATCGAATGGTTCAATGAGCCCATTTTTGAAATCCGGCTACACAACCTGTGGGATGTGGTTTAAAGGAATGGTAGCATTTTTCCAGAACGCTAAATGTATACTGATGACGGGTTCTATTAAAATGAAAATATGAAGATAAAAGTACTGTTGATACTCACATTTTTAACCCTTGGTATGAATGCTCAAATGATAGATGATCATGTTTTAATCGGTAGTTGGGAACTCAATTGGGTAGATGGCGGTTTTTTTCCGAACGATAATGTACTGTTCGAAAAAACCAACGCTAAAGACGGACAGTTCATCTTTCACTTTGAAGAGGGAGGGGTGTTCAGTCAGCACATACGGACCGATGAAATGAATGATTGTATGGTCGGAATGTTTACACTAAAAAATGGAACTTGGGCGTTGCATAAGGGTGTTCTGACCCTCTGTTTAAAAGGGGATAAAATTGCCGACTTTGCCTACGATTACGAAATCGCATACCAGCCGAGACTAGAGGGGGAACTGTTAACCTTAGAGGTAGACGATGTGCGTAGAAATATACAGACCCAATAGCGACCGGTATTGCTAAAATTACCTTTTTTGGACTTTTTTTGGTGCCAACATCTATAAGAATTATGAATACGTTGAGAATGGAAGAAAATAAGGTATCTAATGATTCATGGGC
>JBARCC010000661.1:0-1761 GCA_049793635.1 Maribacter sp.
CTTATACTGTTGTAATAACGAGGTAAAATAAGTTATAGTATCTTCAAGGGTATCATCACTTTTACCCCCTGCGGCATTGGTATGTCCGCCACCATGAAAATGTTTGCGCGCAAAATCATTTACGGAAAAATCACCTACAGACCTAAAGCTAATTTTAAGGATGCCCTCTTCTTTATTCTCAATAAAGATTACGGCGAATCGAATTCCTTCTAGCGTAAGGCCATAATTCACAAAGCCCTCAGTATCCCCTTTTTGATAGTTGTTCTGGTCAAGTTCTTCTTGGCTAAGGGTAATGTATGCGGTGTGATAGTGCTCAAGAATCACCATATTTTTCAAGGCACATCCTAAAAGATGCAGCCTAGACGGTGAATTGGTATCGTAGATACGATGATGAATTTGCGTGCCTTCGGCACCTTTCTCCATTAAATCGGCAATGACCCTGTGGGTGGCACTGGTCGTGGCCGAAAATTTGAAGGATCCCGTATCGGTCATGATGCCTGTGTAGATACAGTTGGCCATTTCGGGGGTAATGGTATCGCTATCCCCTAAAAAATGAATCAAATTGAACACCATCTCACAAGTAGAGCTCATGTTTACGTCAGAATACATGATCGCAGCGTAATCGGATGGTTCTTGATGATGATCGATCATTACGAATGTCGCATCTGAACTTTCTAGAGTTTCTGTCATTTGACCTACGCGGCCGAGGTGGTTAAAATCTAGGGTAAAGATGAGGTCTGCACGCTCGATACATGCTTTTGCCTGACTGTTTTCTTTTTCAAAATTCAATATCTGATCAGTACCGGGCATCCATTTTAAGAATTTTGGGAAATCGTTAGGTGAAACAATATCAGCCACGTGCCCCTTTCGTGTAAGATAATGCCAGAGTGCCAAAGTGGAACCTATGGCGTCCCCATCTGGATTTTTATGCGGGACAATAGCGATATTCCGTGACGAAGAAAGTAGCTCTTTAAGCGCGTTTAGGTGCTCCAAATTCATGCCGGCGAAGATACAATTTAATACTACAGGGGTAAAATGGAAAACCTTAATTTTGCTCGATAATCGAGATTTAATGCTGTTGACGCTTGCGTCGAAATCAAATGTTGATTTTTTTTAATACCTCGTGGGCTTGCCCAGAAGTAATTTACCCTATAAACGATTCATCATATGAAGTACACCGCCTTTGTTCTATTTTTTCTTTCGCTCACTTCCTGTTCCACCGGTAAAATAAAGAGTGCTGATTCAGATACCAAACCAGACTTTGTATTGGCTTTTGGGTCGTGTAACCGAATAGACTTGCCCAATCTGCTCTGGGACGATATTCTCGGCACCAAACCCGATGTGTGGGTCTGGGGAGGGGATAATATCTACGCCGATACCGGTGACGTGGAAAAGTTAAGGAATATGTATAGGGCTCAAAATGAAGTGGGAGCGTACCAGTCACTTGTGAGCGCTACCGAGGTTATGGGTACTTGGGACGATCATGATTACGGATTAAATGATGGAGGGGTCGAATTTGAAGGGAAGGCGGCTAGTCAACAAGAGTTTCTGAATTTCATGAATGTGCCACAAAACAGTCCATTAAGGCAGCAAGAAGGCGTGTATACCTCGAGAGCATTTAAGACCGACAAGGGACTACTGAACATCATTATTTTGGATACTCGCTATTTTAGAACCGCATTGACCCCAGATACCGAGACCGACAAACGCATAAAACCGAATGCCTATGGGGAAGGTTCTCTTCTCGGGGAAGCCCAATGG
>JBARCC010000662.1:0-5981 GCA_049793635.1 Maribacter sp.
TTTAGGGGACGAGTATTACAACGATTGATCCTTTCAACATAAGATACAATGGAAAACCTGCTTCATGCAGGTTTTTTTATGCGCAACTTGCACAGAACTTTTGAAAACGGACCAAGGTCATTGATAAATTCGTAGATTGAACCCTTAAATTTTCGGGATGGTCACAAAACAAACAATAAGCTTCGATATCCACATTTATAGCACGTTGGAGGAATTGAAGGACGAGGACAGAACACTCATGCAATCGGCCGTACAGGCCCGTAAAAAAGCGTACGCTCCATATTCCAATTTTAATGTGGGTGCCGCCATAGTACTGGAAAACGGAGAAATAGTACAAGGCAACAACCAAGAAAATGCATCCTATCCCTCAGGATTATGCGCAGAACGAGTGGCTGTTTTTTATGCCGGAGCACAATTTCCTGGAGTAAAGATGAAGGCCATCGCCATCTCTGCATCCTCTTCGCAGCACGAGGTTACAGAACCTGCAGCCCCTTGTGGCAATTGTAGGCAATCTATTTCCGAGTATGAGTTCAAGCAAGGCACTCCTATCAAACTATTACTCATGGGTGAAACGGGGAAAATCATTGCATGTGGTTCGTTGGCGGATCTACTTCCGTTAGGGTTCAACAGTTCGTATTTAAACAAGTAAGTCCCGGCCAATAGTCCTGTAAAAATCACACGTTCCCTTTGGAATTTGTGAGAACGGTAATTTATGAATTGATTTGCACCTAATATTTTTATCGATTCATATATATGTGTATTTTTGTTCCTCTGCGATACTTAGGGTAGTGATGCCTTTTGAATCCGTCAAGAAATTAAAACCTTTAGTTAAAATTGATGAAAAAAATCACCAAGGAAACCTATTTGAAATGGTATGAGGAAATGCTGTTTTGGAGAAAATTTGAGGATAAATTAGCCGCTGTCTATATTCAGCAAAAGGTTAGAGGATTTCTTCATTTATATAATGGTCAAGAAGCGGTTTTAGCGGGCGCATTGCACGCTATGGACCTCACCAAGGACCGTATGATTACGGCGTATAGAAATCACGTGCAACCCATTGGTATGGGTGTTGACCCAAAACGGGTCATGGCTGAGCTTTATGGAAAAGTGACGGGTACCTCGAAGGGAATGGGGGGTTCTATGCATATTTTTTCAAAAGAACATCGTTTCCACGGAGGTCACGGTATCGTTGGGGGTCAAATACCCTTGGGCGCCGGCATGGCTTTCGGTGATAAGTATTTTGGCAGGGAAGCGGTGACCCTTTGCTATATGGGTGATGGTGCGGTTCGACAGGGATCACTTCATGAAACCTTCAATTTGGCAATGTTGTGGCAATTACCGGTCGTTTTCATCTGTGAGAATAATGGATATGCCATGGGTACTTCGGTAGCAAGAACTTCTTTTTCCACTGAAATCTGGAAATTAGGCTTGGGGTACGAAATGCCGTGCGGACCTGTGGATGGAATGAATCCGGTTACCGTGGCACAAGAAATGAGCAAGGCGATCGAACGGGCTAGAAGCGGTGGAGGACCCACGTTCCTTGAAATGAAAACCTATAGATATAGGGGGCACTCCATGTCTGATGCACAACATTATAGAACGAAGGACGAGGTTGAGGAATACAAGAAAATAGACCCGATTACCCAAGTTTTGGACGTAATCAAAGAGAAGAACTACGCGACAGAGGAAGAGATTAAAAGTATTGACAAACGGGTCAAGGAACTGGTTAAGGAATGTGAGAAATTTGCGGAAGAATCAGAATACCCACCCGTAAACCAATTGTACGACATGGTTTACGAACAAGAGGATTTTCCATTTGTTCAACATAAATTGTAAGTAGATGGCTGAAGTTATAAATATGCCCCGATTAAGCGATACCATGGAAGAGGGTACCGTAGCGAAATGGTTGAAAAATGTAGGCGATAAAATTGAGGAAGGCGACATATTGGCGGAAATAGAAACCGATAAGGCAACGATGGAATTCGAATCCTTCCACGAAGGTACGCTGTTGCATATCGGTATAAAAGAAGGAGATGGTGCGCCCGTCGATACCTTGTTGGCCATTATAGGTGAAGAAGGGGAAGATATCTCTGGTTTACTTGAAGGGGACGGTGCTTCCAAGGAAGATGAAAAAGCATCCGATGAAAAGGAGGGGGATAAGAAAACCAACGACGAAGCCAAGGAAGCGTCGGAGGCACCATCCGAAGAATCTGAAGAAACTGAAGCTACCGGGGAAATTCCAGAAGGGGTTGAAGTGGTCAAAATGCCACGCTTGAGCGATACCATGGAGGAAGGTACGGTTGCAAGTTGGTTGAAGAACGTTGGTGACGATGTTGAAGAAGGGGATATATTGGCAGAAATAGAAACCGATAAGGCGACGATGGAGTTTGAGTCCTTTTATTCGGGCAAGTTACTGTATATCGGTATTCAAGAAGGGGAGTCTTCACCTGTTGATGCCATTCTAGCGGTTATAGGCCCGGAAGGTACCGATGTAGATGCGGTCTTAAGCCAAGCCTCTGGCGGAAGTAAAAAGAAAGCGGATACCGGTACCGACAAAGCGGATAAGCCTGCGAAAGAACATAAACAAAGTGGGTCGGCTGTATCGGAAAGTAAACCGGAGGAGAAAGAAGTTACGAAATCTGTTTCGGATGGGGAACGGATATTCGCCTCGCCATTGGCCAAGAAAATTGCGGAGGATAAGGGGATTGACCTTTCCAATGTTTCGGGAACGGGCGATAATGGTAGGATCATTAAAAAGGATATAGAGAATTATACCCCGAGTACAGCGAAGAAGGTTGAGCCTTCGGACGAGAAGGCAGTGGCAGCTCCTGCAGCCCATCAACCGGTGTCGATGTCGATTCCTGCCGGGGAGGAAGGTACCGAAGAAGTGAAGAATTCCAATATGCGAAAGGCCATTGCCAAGGCACTGGGGAATTCTAAATTTACGGCTCCCCATTTTTACCTGACCATTGAGGTGGATATGGATAACGCAAAAGAATCGCGGGTGCAAATCAATAGTTTGCCCGATACCAAAGTCTCTTTCAACGACATGGTGTTGAAAGCTTGTGCCATGGCGCTAAGAAAACATCCACAGGTAAATACATCGTGGAGTGCCGAGGCTACCAAATACCATAAGCATATTCACATGGGTGTTGCAGTGGCCGTTGACGAAGGCCTCGTAGTGCCTGTTTTAAAACATGCCGATCTAATGGGCTTGACCCAAATAGGGAGTGCGGTGAAAGATTTGGCCGGAAAAGCCCGTAGCAAGAAAATAGCCCCTGCCGAAATGGAGGGCAGCACGTTTACGGTTTCGAATTTGGGCATGTTCGGTATTCTAGAATTTACGAGTATCATCAATCAACCGAATTCCGCTATTCTATCAGTGGGTGCAATTGTAGAAAAGCCGGTCGTGAAGAATGGTGAAATTGTTGTGGGAAGCACCATGAAATTGACCCTTGCATGCGACCACAGAACGGTTGACGGTGCGGTAGGGGCGCAATTTTTACAGACCCTGCGTTATTTTGTGGAAAACCCGGTAACGATGTTGGCATAGTGCCAGTTTAAAGTATAGCATCATAAAAGCATCCTTTTCAAAGGATGCTTTTTTATCTTTATATCCTAATCTATTAAAATTATGAAATATAGTTTCTTATTGATTTTTGGGCTGTTGATGGTGGGTTGTGGTTCGACGAAGGTCGAGGAGACGACCGTTTTAAATCCAACAAATAATCCAAAAGGGGTTCAAGGTAGGGTCGTGGAAGATGTTGAGGATAATACCACAGCTGAAGAAATTGCCCTTGGTTCGAGCATTGGCGTTTTCAGTACGCCGACTGATATCGAAAAGTTAATGGTTTTTTTAACTTCGGATGAACTTCAGGGAAGGGATACCGGTAGTGAGGGTATCGAAAAGGCCGCTGGTTACATTGAGGATATTTTCAAGAGTACTCATATCGCACCTTATTTTTCGACCTATCGGGATACCCTACAGAATTATGACGACGGCATTGCCTACAATATGGTCGGTTACCTACCGGGAACGGACGCGACCTTAAAAAATGAATTTGTCATCCTTGGCGCACATTACGATCATATTGGACTGATCGATGCGGAAAACGGGGATACAATAGCTAATGGTGCTAATGATAATGCATCGGGTACCAGCACCGTACTGGAATTGGCGCGGTTTTTTGGCAATCAAAAAATGAACAAGCGCAGTATCATTTTTGCGCTGTTCACCGCAGAGGAAAAGGGCCTTATGGGCTCTAAGCACTTAGCTGAAAAGTTAAAGGAACAAGGCTTGGACCTGTACACGATGCTCAACTTTGAAATGGTGGGTGTGCCGATGCAGAATAAAGACCATAGTCTTTATTTGACGGGGTACGAACTGTCTAACTTAGCAGAGGTCAGTAATGCATATGCGGGTAAAAACTTGGTAGGCTTTTTACCGAAAGCGAAGGAGTTCAACCTATTCAGACGGTCCGATAATGCACCTTTCCACGATGTATTCAACGTTCCTTCACAGACCTTTAGCTCTTTTGACTTTACGAATTTCGGGGAATATCATAAAGTGGGCGACGAAGCGGCAAAAATGGACTTTAATTTTATGGCGACCATCGTCGATGAGGTCATACCCGTAGTTTCGGGGATTGTGAACGCTCCGGTTAAAGAGATACTATACAAGTAATGGGACACATCATCATCACGGGCACAAGTAGGGGAATAGGATTTGAGTTGGCAAAATTAATGGCAGATGCCGGCCATTCGGTATTGGCGCTCTCTAGAAACGAAAAACCGATTGAAAATCTGCAACATAAGAACATCGAAACCTTTTCATTTGATGTTAGCTCCGAGCAAGATAGAGCTGCACTAACCCGCTATTTGAAGGAACATCAGGTAAAGGTATCCGCATTGATCAATAATGCAGGTGCCTTATTGAACAAACCATTTTTGGAAACCACGGATGCGGAATTCAAAGCGGTATATGAAGTGAACGTATTCGGGGTTGCCGCCATGACGAGATTGGTGATTCCTTTTATGGATAAAAAAGGGCACGTACTTGCCATTAGTTCTATGGGAGGCGTTCAGGGCAGCGCTAAATTTCCAGGCCTCTCGGCATACAGTTCAAGCAAAGGCGCGGTAATTACGTTGACCGAACTGCTCGCCGAGGAGTTTAAGCAAACGGGTCCGTCGTTCAATGTATTGGCTTTGGGTGCTGTACGGACCGAAATGTTGGAAGAGGCATTTCCTGGGTACGAGGCACCGGTTACCGCTATCGATATGGCTAAATATGTCAAGGAATTCGCCTTGAACGGTCATACATTATACAATGGTAAGATGTTACAAGTAAGTAGCAGTACGCCTTAGAGCCTGTTTGGGATTTTGTCGAATATTTTTTATGCCCCTTTTTCCGCCCTTCCCTGCCCGCCGGCATACAGGTTCGTTAAAATTGGATACCGTAGCTAAGGTTATGTTGGGATTTTATGCCTATAAGCTCAAAAAAATAATCTTTAAAAATCTAATCAAAGAAGCCTAAACAAGCTCCAATGTTATTTTATGATCGATACATGATGTAGGGTATCCAATTTTGGGAAAAGGGTTAAAAACCTTTCCCTGTCCGTATACATCAAGTGTAGGGTATCCATAGTGGTATCGGCATAGCCTGAATATAATGCCTCAACGATATGCATCCCTTTTTTGACTTTTCCAAACGTAGGAAACCCTTTTACATCGTTATAAAAAATAGTGTCGAGCCTGTGGTTATCGCTTAAATTAAGGTATAGCTCCGTTGTTCTGCTGTTGGGCCCACCTCGACCGAAGCTCAACGTGCCTTTCTCGTTTCCTTGCACCACTGCTTCATCGGGCACTTCAATACTGCTCCAATGGTCGATCATTTTTTTGTCGCTACTGCCAAATTGTGCAACAAAGCCGGGGTTGACCCTGTAAAAAAGTTGATTGTCAAAATAGTTGTGCTTAACAAGTTG
>JBARCC010000663.1:0-4879 GCA_049793635.1 Maribacter sp.
CCCCTGAACGGAATCTATAAAACCGTTCGCTCCCAAAGGTATGATCAATCGGGGATTGTCAGGCTCTGTATCGGTTTCAAATAAATCGGCCAGCAGAGGGTTGTTTTGGTAACGATCGGCCACATCATCCAATCTCTCAAAAGTATTGCGGTATACATTGAAAAAACGCCTGCTGTTTACATTCCGTACAAATTGAATGTTCAAAAGTTCTACGCTATGGTTCACGAAATCACTGGGAATCCAATTATACCCCAGAACGGCATTGAACGTCTGTTTATCGAGTCCGATATTGTTTTGAAAATTGGTCCCTATGGCCACCCTAGTTTTGGGAAGGGTATAGGTGGGTATGATTTTGGAAGTATTGACGAACGGAAACCAAATTCTGGGAAAATCGAGGGTGATGTCCCCACCGAACTCAGAGAAGTAATTGGCCTGAATGGTGGTATTGCTCAAAAGACCGTAGGCGCCATTTACCGAAAGGCTAAGGTTTTCTGCCCCTTTGAAGATGTTTCTGATGACTAGGGAAGTACCTAGGCCCACACCCAGTCTCCGTAGGTTGGAACGACTGACCTCAAAGTTGGTGCCCAGAGAGTATTTTGCCTTGGGGGCCAGGTAAATGTTGGTGTTTACCGTCGTGCCGGTACTATCGGGTTCAAAAATGATATTCGGATATTTGAAAATGTTGAGAGCGTTGAGCTGCCTGGACGTTCTAATTTTATCTATATCCCGGTAAGTACTGTCTTTCTTAAAAAAAATGGCATTGGCCAAGGTTTTTGGTTTGATATCGAAGTTGTCGGAGTAAAAAACGGTATAATCCCCATATTCTATGGTCCGTGAAGAATCTTGGACGGTGGTCGAGAGGTAGTCCGTATATAGGTTTATCTTACCGATTTTCTCGACCTTGTAAGGGGAGGTAGTTACCTCATTTTCGCCTCTGGTCTTTAAATCACCAATATTCAAGGTGATATTCATTTTTTGATCGTAATCGGTCTTTACGGTGTCTCGAACAATATCGTACGTTATGGAACTTTCTTGAAAATTACGGATACCATTATTTCTAAAAATACCGGTCAAGCGCTCCCGTTCCCTATTAAAATTGGCAAGGTCGAACTGTTGGCCCTCTTTCACAAAGGCATTGGCCGTATTCAAAAAGTAAAGGGAATCGATGGCTCTCGAAGAAATGCTGTTCCGAACCGAGTCGATGATGTACGGTTTGCCCAGCGCTATCTTATAGTTTACGGTCGCCTTCCTTTTTTGATTGGACGTATCGATTTCATAGGTCGTATTATTGGTAAAATAGCCTTTACTGTTGTAATATGCGCTAAGTCGTGCTAGGCTGAGTCGTGTTCTCGTGGTGTCTAAAATTACGGGTCGCTCCCCAATATCGCTTAACCAAATGCTTAAACCCTTTACTAAAAACGATTCCCTTAATCGATCGACCTGCTTGGCCGACAAAATTTTCGTTAATCGTTCTTTCCTGTGCTCTTTTTTATACAGCCAGGCATTGAAGGATGAATCGGGATTTTCTTTCGCTAAGTTGTATAGGTTGAGTCGCAGCGGATACCCTAATACCGTTGAATTTGGTTTTTGGTAGATAAGGCTTTCCAGTTCCTCATTGTTGATTTTAATGGAATCTGCATAAATGGTATTTTTTACGACCAAATATTCATCATCCTCGACTTTTTTGAGTGAGTTGCAAGATACTAAAACTATTGCCAATAGGGATAATAAGCTTATTTTAGCCATGTTGTCCTAGGAGAGGAATTCCATCCTCATAGAAATCAAAAATACATTATTTGAATGGTTGTCAAAAGTGAATTGAAACTTATCAAAAGTCTACAGCAAAAAAAGTACCGAAACGAACACGGACTTTTCGTCGTGGAGGGGAAAAAGACGTTGGAGGAAGTACTTCGGTCCGAAATCAAACTGTTTAGATTGTTAATGGTAGCGCCCGAGACATTTGACGATACAGAGGTAGAAATCACCAAAATATCCAAGCGGGAACTTGGTCAAATAAGTAGTTTGAAAAATCCCAACGGATTTTTAGGTGTTTTTCACATCCCTGATCCTCATAAAAAGATAGACTCTGATTGGATTTTAGTACTCGACGGTATTCAAGATCCTGGTAATTTAGGCACCATTATACGTCTCTGCGACTGGTTCGGAATAACCGATATTGTTTGTTCTGCCGATACCGTAGATTGTTACAATCCCAAAGTATTACAGGCAACTATGGGTTCAATTGCCCGTGTCAACGTTCAGTATTCCGCATTGGATGAATTTTTGAAAACAAGTACGCTGCCGGTATATGGCACTTTTATGGAAGGTGTTGCCCTTAGAAATGCACAACTGCCAAAACGGGGTATTTTGATCATGGGGAATGAAGGGAAAGGTGTTTCTGAGGGCGTCGCCCAATGGTGTTCCGAAAAAATTACAATTCCTCAATTTGGAAATAGCACTGCCGAAAGTCTGAACGTAGCCTCCGCAACGGCAATAGTGCTTAACGAAATAAGAAGATAGTTTGTAAGCGTAAGTAGGAAACTATCATTGATTTTTAAAAATGAAATCGGAAGAAATTTAGACGGAAACGACCTTTTTAAAATCTTCTTGGGCCATAAAACAATGTTCAGTTCCCTCTAAAAGAACCTATTTTTTTAATTTACTGACCACTGACCACTGACCACTGACCACTGACCACTGACCACTGACCACCGAGTTACTCAAACGTGAAATTGATAAAAAGTCCGCGTGTTTTCATCGATGCTATATTTCCTGTCCAAGGGCTGTTCGGATTATTGTCGGGTACAAGTTCGTCGGTAAGGGCAAATACGCCACGGATGGAAGGCGTAAACTTGAAATACTCTAAATAGAAGTCGATACCAAAACCAAGCTCGTAATTATAGACCCATTTTTTCATTCTAAACGTACCAGAACTATTATCATCTGGGCTGGCCTCGTTACTTCCTAGATTCAGACTTCTTGAACCGCCTGCAATGACGTAGGGCTTCCAATTCCCAAAACGTCTTGCGCTTGCTTTCAGTAAAACAGGAAAGTTGATGTAGGTGGATTTCACCTCTCGAAACGCATCTCGCTGTTCGTCAAAACCTGGGAAACCTAGCAATCTTGAACTGTAATGTAGGCCCGGTTCAAAACGCACATCTAAAAATTCGTTGATCCGCATCTCGCCGATCAATCCTACGTTGAAACCAAGACTTTTACTAACCAAAATGTCCTGGCCGTTATCCTTATACTCGAACTTGAAATCATACTGGTTAAAACCCAAAAAATAGCCCCAATTCAAGAATTTCTTATCCTCGTTTTGCTTATTTAATATCGGGCTTTCGTTGAACTGGGCACAAAGCGTCGATGCCATCAACAAAAGTAGTAGGGGTGTCAAAAACCACTTCTTCATAAATCACGGTTATCATGCAAGGGCTCCTTGATCAGGTATGCAAATTATTTTAATTGAGGGCCTTAGCCTTCTTCGCAACGTAAATAGAAGCCACCCCAAATGTTTGGGGTTTGTTTGTTACTTCTATAAACCCGATTTCGCGTAAAATATTGTTGAAGTTTTCTCCATATGGAAAAACGGATGCAGATTCGCTTAAATAACCATATGCAGAATCGTCTTTTGAAAATAGTTTGCCGATTAAAGGAAGAACATTCGTGCTGTAAAACGTGTAGCCTTGTTTATAAGGAGTCTTTGTAGGTACCGAAGTTTCCAGAACTACTAATGTTCCTTCAGGTTTAAGCACCCGCAGAATTTCCGACAGCCCCGTTTCAAGGGTTTCAAAATTACGTACGCCGAAAGAGACGGTCACGGCATCGAAAGTGTTGTCGGCAAAGGTTAGATTTTCACTGTCACCCACAATCATTTCAATGGTATCATCCAGCTGTTTAGCGTTTACCTTTTGTTGCCCAACCGCCAACATACCGGGAGAAATATCGAGGCCTACAATTTTTTCGGCACCCGTTTCTATTAAGGCGATGGCCAAATCTCCCGTACCGGTCGCAATGTCCAATATCGATTTGGGGTGTTCTTTCCTAAGCAGTTCCACTACCTTTTTTCGCCATTTGATGTCAATGCCAAAAGAAATCACTCGGTTGAGCCCATCATAATCTTTTGAAATGGTATCGAACATTTTGGTAACCTGCTCTTTCTTCCCAAGATTGGAATCTTTATAAGGGGTAACTTTCTTAGCCATCGCAATTTTTTTTAGCAAAGATACAATTTAGCAAATGCTTAATTTCCCGCAAAGCGATCGGGTGCTCCCCTTCGTAGTTAAAAGGTTGAAAATACGTGGTAGACTCGTAAATTTATGTAATTTTGCACCTTAATAATTGCTATACATATCAAGATAACGCCCATAGTTTTATTTTTTGATAGCTAGCGGTCGAAAGAAGTAAATGAAAATTATAATTGCCGGTGCCGGTGAAGTCGGGTTTCATTTGGCCAAGTTGCTTTCCTACGAATCCCAAGATATTACCCTAATAGATAGTGAAAAGGAGAGTTTGGCATACGCAGATAACCATTTGGATATTCGGGTATTAAAAGGGGATGCTACATCGATAGCCGTACTGCGTGATGCACAGGTTGAAAAATCTGACTTGGTCATTGGGGTAACTTCCTCGGAAACCACCAATATCACTTTATGCATGTTGGCGAAGCAACTGGGTTGTAAACGTACCATTGCTAGGATTTCGAATACCGAATTCATACACAACAAAGAATTATTGCGATTTTCCGATTTGGGAATCGACGAGCTGATTTCTCCGGAAGCATTGGCTGCCACCGAAATACAATTATTGCTAAATAAGTCCGCATTTAACGATACCTATGAATTTGAGGAAGGTGAACTCATCATGGTCGGGGTATCCC
>JBARCC010000664.1:0-2416 GCA_049793635.1 Maribacter sp.
CCTACTGCTGAGCTGTAGAAAAGGCCAAGTGGTAATTGTACAACGTAGATACTTCGAACTTGCTATGTTATGAAAATTACGAACCTACTGTCTACCTTGGTGTTGATGCTGATTTTCTCCTGTCAAAAAGAGAATGAGCGCTCCGTTGATGCACCTACATCTGCTCCATCACCGCCCGTTGCATTGAGTTCTTTCGATATTACGAATATGTCCTTTAGTGTTACTTGGAGGAATGGTGACGAAAATGAGAAGGTTGCTTCCTATGCCGTATATGTGAATTCCGTTGTGTTTGAAACCACTGTCGATACGGTGATCAGCATCGATAATCTGGAGGAGGATACCCCTTTTGAAGTATACGTTATCGCACTGACCGTTGATGGAACTGCATCCGAAAAAAGTATGACTTTGGAAGTGGTGACCCTACAAGGGGAAGATACGGAGTCACCTTCGATTCCGCAAGGCGTATTGTCGAGTAATACCACAACCTCTAGCACAGAACTTAATTGGTCTGCCGCTACGGATAATGTTGGGGTTATTGGGTATCACGTGTACCAAGATGGAATTTGGATCGTACAAGTTTCGGAAACGAATCATACCCTATCGGGGCTTACCAGTGCGACCACGTATTCATTTACGGTATCGGCAATAGATGCAGCGGGAAACGAGTCAATACAGAGTGATGCCTTAGCGGTAACTACAGGGTCGACGACGACCAAGGCCAGGGTTTTGATTTTTACCAAAACCAGTGGCTTTGACCACAATACCAGAAATGAAAGTGTTGCCATGGTGGAGGAAATCGCTTCCCTCCAAAATTTTGATGTGGTCGTCGATGACGATGGCTCCGAATTCGATTCACCATCCAACCTAAATGCATTCGATATCATTTTCTTTACGAATACCTCCGGAAACACATTGAATGCTACGCAAAGAAGCAACGTAGAAGCGTATGCGCTCCAAGGGGGTAATTTTCTCTCCAATCATGCCGCTAGCGATTCCTACGGGCACAGTTCTTCATCTTCGGTTTCCGGTAACGGCAAGGGAGTTTGGGACTGGTACGCTGAACAGGTGACGGGATGTAGCGTTCGGAACAACCCGAACCATACCAGTTCTAATTTTGGCGCATCGGTAACGGTACAGCATCAAAATGCGGCCTTTACCAACGGTATAGCATTCCCGTGGAACGATGATGAGGAATGGTACTACTGGGAAGGGGGCTTTTTAGCCAGTTCGTTTACTGAACTATTGCGCGTTTCGGATACCGGTTCAAATTCCTATGATGATGCTCGAATGACCGCCCACTATTGGGAAAGACCGGATGGAGGTTTAAGCTTCTACACCAGTATGGGACATGCAAAGAGCAAATATTCAGATCCTGATTTTGTGCAGCTGATGCGCAATGCCTTTGAAATTATCCTAAATTGAAGGCGTGGCGTTTAAAGGGGCCGTGCGACCATAATCCCGATAGTGTTCTTTATTCCTTTTACGTAATCCTCCAAAGGTAATTTGGAGACCTCTACCTCCATACTTCCGGTGGAGGCATGTAGTAAATGAATTCTTCCGTCTTTTTCGCGGGTAGCGATTCCGGTATGGGTTACATCCAACCCACGGATAGAGGTTGCCAAAGCAATGATGTCCCCCGATTGGATGAGGTGTTCGTTTTCAGCAATTTTATCTTGGGCCAGTACACAAAAGACCTGGTCATTTAAATAGCGTTCCGAAGCTTGTATCTTTTCATAGTTGGTGGCATCAGACAAAAACGGATATAAATCTCTGTGGGTACTCATAAAATTGATATCCTTTGTCACGGGCGACCCCCCGATTGCACTCGTCATATCCATAAGCAGTCCCTTCTGTTCGTTGTTTGCGATCCATTCGGTAAAGTAATGAAGGCGGGAAGCATAACCCTCTAGCGCTCCATCTTTATACCTAACGCGCTCCAGATTTTTGGTGAACGTTTCAAAATCGGATTTATCCCCTTTTAACAACATGGAAAATGCCAGTACGTTTTCGATGAATGTGGTACAGTCTAACCCCTGTACATTAATGACCAAGGTTTCGGTATCGCCAACCTCAAGCGTTTTGGCTACGTAAGGGGTCTTTAAAAAGGTTTTGCCAACGGCGACTATGCTATTTCCAAAATCAGGTTGAAGCAAAGTAGCTATATCCTCTATTTTTTGTTCGACAGCTTGTTTATCTAGAGGGGAGCAAGTGATTTGTTGGGCGGTAATCTGTTGAATGCCCAAAAAGATGATGATACCGGTAAAGAAACTCTTCAAGTAGCTCATGTTGTAAGGGTTGCGGCTTTTGAGTCCGCTTCATTGATGATGATTCGATTATGCATAATACTCTCCGGGTAATTTTTTTGCAAGAATTTGATAAGCTCTTCGCGCACATAGACCCGAAGGTCCCATAGGGT